>JAUWMS010000341.1 GCA_030613045.1 Candidatus Latescibacterota bacterium
GGTCGGGCAAAGGACTGCCCTCCTACATAGGCGCGTCGGAGGCGAATCCTTTCGCCGAACCGAAAAATTCACCGTCCCAGTTCCAGATACGCTGCCAATCCCTCCTCCCAGCTTCGCATGCGATCCCCGATGGTCAGTTCCATTCAGGAGGTCCGCCGCACGGAAAAGGCCGGTCTAACTGCCGGCCGTCCGAGGGCTTCGGGGGAGATGGGGACGACTTGCCCGTTTTCAACATGAGCCAATTCGAGGATTTTGCGGGCGTAGTCGAACCAGGAGCAGGAGCCGTTGTTGGAGAGGTGATATATCCCGTACGCTCCGGTGGCGATCAGTCGCGCCATCTCCTGGACCAAGTCGCCCGCAAAGGTGGGGGAGCCGATCTGGTCGCTTACGATGCGAAGCTCGTCCCGCTCTCCGGCGAGGCGGAGTATGGTCTCGACGAAATTTTTTCCGTGCTTTCCGAAGAGCCACGACGTGCGCACGATGAATCCTTTGTTCACCAAGGAGCGGACGTATTGCTCTCCGGCGAGCTTGGATCGGGCGTACACGCTTTTCGGGTCGGGTTCGTCGAATTCGATGTAGGGCTGCTTTTTCCGGCCGTTGAAGACGAAGTCCGTGCTGATGTACACCATCGTTGCATCGAGCCGGGCGCACGCAAGGGCTACGTTCTGCGTGCCGATGGCGTTCACTTTATACGCCCGATCGGGATGCTGCTCGCATCCATCCACGTCGGTATAGGCGGCGGTGTGAATCACAAGCTGAGGGGATCGGATCGCAACGGTTTCCATAATTTGCGCCCGGTCGGTAATATCCGCGTCGTCGAGGTCTATGCCGGAGACCTCGTGCTCCCGGGAGAGGAATGCCATACATTCCGCGCCCAACATGCCGTTGCATCCTGTTACTAAGATTTTCATAGGGGAGTCATCCTTAAGTGTTAAGTTTCAAGAGAGGTAGAAGTAAAGGTAGAGGTAGAAGTAAAGGTAGAGACCACCCAGCCCCGCCTGCCTGTCTTTCTTTACCGTTACCTGTCTTTTTTCTTTACCTGTTCTTTTTCAAACCACTCCTGAATGCCCGCCATCATCTCCTCCTCCGAGGCGAAGGTGCGATGGCGTGCGGGAAGGGAGTCTAAGAAGACGCTTCCGTACCGGCTGGTGATCACCCGGTTGTCGAGGACGATGACCACGCCCACGTCGGTGCGGTGGCGGATGAGGCGTCCGAAGCCCTGGCGAAAGCGGATGACCGCTTCGGGGACGGAGTAGTGGAGAAACGCGTTTTTTTCCGCCTGCTCGAGCTTTTCGATCTGAGCGGCCACGAGCGGCTCGGTGGGAACGGCAAAGGGAAGTTTGGTGATGACCAAAAGTTCCAGCGCCTCGCCGGGCACATCCACGCCCTCCCAGAAGCTGTCCGTTCCGAACAGGACGGAGGTACGATCCTCCTTGAACTGGCCGATGATGTGGGTGCGGGAGCCGTCGAGTCCCTGCCCCAAAAGCAGGATTCCCTCGGCGTTTAACGCGTCCCTGATGTCCTGATAGGATCGATTGAGCATGCCATACGAGGTGAACAAAGCCAGCGTGCCTCTGTTGATCCGGGTAGCGAGGTTCCGAAGCAGATCGGTTACACTTTGCTGAAACGTCGGCGCTTTCGGAGAAGGAATAAAGGAGGGAACGCACACCAATACCTGATGCTCGTAATCGAAGGGCGCGCCCACCCCAAGCGTTCGGACGCGGTGTGCTTCGGAGCCGTCCAGGCCCAGTCGGAGGGCGAAGTATTTGAAGTTTCCCCGGATGGCCAGGGTTGCGGAGGTGAATACGATGGTGCGCATCTCGCTGTAGAGCTGCTCGGCGAGATAGGTGGAGACGTCTAACGGAGCCGCGAAGAACCGGAGATCGAAGCGGTCCTCCCGGACGGGCAGTTCCACCCAATACACGGTGTTTTCATCCTCCGCCGCGGTGATGAAGTCCAGATTGTCCGTGATTTCCTGCGCGTCCTGACGGCGTCCGTCGAGGTCGGCGGTCAGTTCCTCCTGAAGCTGGAAGGAATCGCGCTCCAATTCCCGGAGCCATTCGCAGAATTTGGAAAGCTCCGAACTCAACTCGGACAGGCGATCTGTAAGATCGCCCAGCACTTCGGAGACTTTTTCGAAGAGATTCGGTTCGGATTTGAAGCGGATCTTCTGGGTATAGCGCGCTCCGGAGGGGACGCTTTCCCTCAGCTTTTCGGCGAGCGCTCCGAAAAAGTCGTTGGCCGTTCTCCAGACGCTGTCGCACAGCTCGATCAGCGCCTCGATCTCGGTCTCGAACGCCCCCTTTATGCCGGATTTTAATGGGACGCCTGCGATCCGGTTTCGCAGCATGGGAAGCAGGCCACCCTCCACCTCTCCTTTATTATACAGCCGCGTGATCAGATTCCGGATGCGCCAGAGGGTCAACTCCCGGCCGAGATATTGCGCGGCCACCTTCTCCAAATTATGCGCCTCGTCGAGGATCACATTGCGATAGTCGCCGAGGACCGCGTTTTCGGAGGCCAGATCGGAGAACAGCAGGGAATGGTTGACCACCACGATGTGCGCTTTCAGCGCGGCGCGGCGAATTTTCATCAGGAAACACTGGTTGTAGAACCGGCATTTTTGTCCGAGACAGGACCCGCTTTCGGAGCAGATTTTGCTCCACAGTATGTGTCCGCCCTGACGCATGGAAAACCCGCTGTTCTCCTCGATGTCTCCGGTCTCGGTCTCCTCGGCCCAGACGCTCCGCGGCAGGAGCATCCGGCACTCGTCCGGGGTCAGGCGGGTGTCGCTTTCTAAGAAGCGGCTCCATTTGTTGCGACACAGATAATTGCCCCGGCCCTTGAGCAACGCGGCGCGGAAAGGCAGATCGAGGGTCTCCCGAAGCTGAGGGAGATCTTTGAAGAAAAGCTGCTCCTGCAAGTTTTTCGTGTTGGTGGATACAATCGTCCGATCCCCGTTGCGGACGCCCCAATAGATGGCGGGAACGAGATACGCGATGGATTTTCCGGTGCCGGTGCCGGCCTCGGCCACCAACAGCTCGGACCGGTTGAACGCCTGGGAGACCTCCTCGGCCATCCGAATCTGCTGGGGACGGACCTCGTATCCGGGAAGCTGGTGGTGGAAATCCGCTTCCTTCCCGAAAAGCGCGGTGATCTCCTCCACGTCCAGCGCCTCCTCGGACCGCTCCGGCGTGGGCGCGAATCCCTCGTCTTTCCCTTGGCCCTCTACGTTGAAAAAGGCTTTGAGCATATCGGGGGAAACGGGACGGTGCGTGATCTTTTTGGATAGGATTCCCTGAGTCTGCCGACGAACCGCCTCTCCGAAAAGTTCCCCGATGGAAGACCCCGTGCCCGCCGACACGGCCATCAAGCGCCTCAGGAGCTTCAAATCCTTCTCCGAAAGCAACGCCATCAAACGCAGAAAGACCAGCGCCGCGCCCTCGGCGTCGCCGCCAGCCCGGTGGCGTTCCCCTGTGTCGCAGTCGAAGAATTTCAGCAGGGTGGGGAGTTTATGATTGATCAGGCGGGGAAGCAGGATGCGCGCCAATTCCAGGGAGTCGTACACCGTTGCCCGGATCGGCTCGTCCGCTGTCGCGTCCAGGAAGGAGACGTCGAAGGGGGCGTTGTGCGCCACGAGCGGAGCGTCTTCGGCGAAGGTCAAAAAACGCCGGAGGGCTTCGGATGCGTCCGGGGCGTCCCGAACATCCGCATCCGCTATGCCCGTCAGCCGGTGGATGGCCAGCGGAATGCCGCGCTTCGGCTTGACCAATTGATCGAAGCGATCCGTGATCTCGCCGGAGACCACGCGGACCGCGCCGATTTCGAGCAGTTCGGCGAATTTGGGATCGAGTCCGGTGGTTTCCACGTCGAAGGCGACGAAGGATTCGAGGAGGGGCATGGGTTCCTTTCGAGAGGAAAGCAGGTAAAGGCAAAGGTAAAAGTCAAGGTAAAGATAGAGGCAAAGGCAGAGGGCGTGAAGCGTAAAACGTGAAGCGTAAAACTAAAAACGTAGAGCGTAAAATCAAAAACCTGAAACGTAAAACGGGAGGATGGACGGACGCTGCGAACGCGGCGGTAAAGGGATCAGAGAGGCGGCAATGGGAATGGGGGAACCGCTTCTGAAATATACTACGCCGGACATCCATTGTCAACAGAAAGTTGGCCTAACCGTTCTGATTTCTCTTGACATTCCATGGGGAAAAGGTATATTAACTACATTTTCTCAGCACCCGTTTTTT
>JAUWMS010000334.1 GCA_030613045.1 Candidatus Latescibacterota bacterium
CATATTTCGAATGTGCATCGCCAACTCGGGGGTGATCAGGATGGGGCTATTCTGAAGATTCGGGATGCCCGTCGGAAGATGATTCAGACTTATTTCTCCATCCGCTTTGGCACCCGGTATTTCGACGCTCGGGACGATAACCGGCGGACTCGTTTCCGCGTTCTCCCGAAGGATCGGAGTGGGGGAGATAGAGGGAGAGCGAAGCGGCATCTGCTCCCCTATTTCTGCGGTTCCTGAAGGGAGCGTAAGTGCGTGGAGGGGACGTTTCGGATCGCGCGTAAGGATCACGGGGAGCAGTTGAGAGGATTCCGACCCGGGACGCAGAAAGGTCACAAAGCGTTCCTTTTCTACCGATTCTTTGGGCATATTCCGAATGTGCATCGCCAACTCGGGGGTGATCAGGATGGGGGGTTGCTGAACATTTGTGAGATCGAGCGGAAAATTTTTCGGAGGGGGTGCGCCATCCGCGGGCATTGGAAATTCGTTTTTCGAACCGATTGTTCCTGTAAGGGAAACTCCGGTGAAAATAAGTTCAGGGGATGAAGATATTGGGATTTCTCCGATGGAGCGCCTTTTTCCGGCTCCGGGAGCTGCAACGACCGGTTCGTCCTCTTTTTTTGTCGGGAGAACCCGGAGGAGTCCCACCGGTTGACCGGAACCGAAACGCGGCGTGGAGGGAGCGAAGGCGTTTCCGGGCTCGACGGGAGTGTTTTGTCTTGGAGCGCCGTTGTTATTCAATAAGTTCGCCGAGGTGGGCTTCCACAGGCCGCGCAGGGAAGGCATGGTTCCGCCTTGAGGAAACAGAGCGTGGAGCGGGTTTCCCGTGCTCGCGCCCAAGCCCGGCAGGTGTTCCCGGGACGTAAGAAGGACGCCTTGTCCGGATTTTGGATTCCGGGCACTTCGAGCCCCCAACAGATACTCCTGAAAGGAACCCGCGTGCTCGGCCGGACGCGAACCCTTCAGGAGCGCGTTCGAGCCTTTCAGCACCGCAAAGAGTGTACTCGCAGATATCATAGTATTCGTTCCGATAAATAGGGAAGGGGCGAGGCACCCCCCATCACCAACTCCTTATTCATTCCACGTAGTCATCATCCGACTGATTCTGGCCGCCCGTCCGGGCTGCATGGCGCTGAGGACCTTGGCGGCCTGGCGTTCTTTCATCTTTGGAAGTACCTGTACGATCAGCGTATCACTCAACCCCTCCATAACGGAGGCGACCTCCTTGCCTTTCATCCCCTCGTACAATTTGGCCAACTCTTCCACGCGCTGGTTCTCCATCTCAAGCTTCTTTCTCAGGAGTTGCTCCACTTCGTCCTTAAGCACCTCGACCCGGATGCTCTCGGCTTCCAATGTTCGCCGTCTGGTTTCCAGGAGCGTCATCTCCTGTTCGGTTTCCTTTTCCGAAGCAAGCCTGTGAGCGGCTTCCTTTGCGCGTACCGAATCGGCCACAGCCGGGTCCGGCTTCTCCCCATCCTCAGTCTCGGGAGGCAGGATGCCTATTCCGGAGGTGAACAACAGAATCGCCACCAACGCAGTGAAATTTACAATGAGCGCAAGAATGATCGCAACGAGTTTCACGGGTTTTTTCCTTTACCGTTATGCTGCAAGCGACACATAGAGCAACAAGTATGCCAGCGGACATGAAAGCGGATGCAAGGTTTTGGAAAGTGATTGTTGCAACAGGGTTTCCCTCGTTCATTTCATCTTGTGTTTTGTCCCATGCCTTCGCTTTCACCGGGAACATTTTTCCAGATCGGATGGAAAATAGGACGATTGCCGTCCGGCGAGAAAGCGTTTCTCTGACTCAGGGATGCGCGCGTGTTGTGGTTAGAAGGGGATTGGGACGAAGATAGACGCGTGCCGCCGTCTCATCCGTCAGGATCTGATCCTCGCGCTGCTCCAGTTTCTGATACTCGGCGAACCCCCTTTCTTTCAGACTTTCCATCGTCTTCCGTTTGCGGGAGGCCTCCAGGAGGATGTCCCGACTTCGCCGGGTTTTCTTTTCCCACTTTTGAAGGGTGAGACTTTCCTCTGAGATCTCTTTGGACAACCGATCCTGGTAAGCGCGATAGAGCATGGTCTTCGATAGATCTCCTCCGGAATGACTGCCTGCTACAATCTTTTCTCCGTATTGCAGCTGGGCTTTCTTTCGACGGGTCACCTCGATGCGCTGTGTTTTTTCTTGGCGTATGGATGCGGCCAACTCCTGCTGCCGCATCCGCTCCTTTTGCTCTCGGAGGTCCATCACTTTTTGCAGCCGGAAGGAAAATTTTTTCATCGGTCTCTCTTAGCCTGAATAATTCATCAACCTCTTTTTTGCCGTAACCGACCTGAAAATTAGCCACTAAGAACGCTAAGGCACGCTAAGAACTTCTCAAGATTTTTTCGTATGTCTTCGTGCTCTTAGCGGCTAACTTGCTCTCCCGAATCATAGATACCGCAAGGTTGAGCATCGGGAACCCAAAATCCCGATGCAACAAAAAAGAGGTCACGCAGAGAGCCGCATCGTCTCCTTCAACGTTTCCTCGAAGGCCGCGCGTTCGCCTATGTCCTGTCTGAGGAAGGTGTTGATTGCAGGGACTTTTTCGATGGCTTGGTCAATGCGGGGACTGGAGCCTTTTACGTAGGCACCGATGTGGATGAGGTCCTCCGATTCCCGATAGGTGGCCAGAAGTTCCCGAAGGATTCTCGAAGCGGTAAGATGTTTTTCATCCACCACATCCATCATCACGCGGCTTATACTCTCCAGAACGTCGATGGCCGGATAATGCCCTTGTGTGGCCAATCTGCGGGACAGGACGATGTGTCCGTCGAGGATCGCGCGGGCCGCATCCGAGACGGGTTCGTTGGTATCGTCGCCCTCGACGAGGACGGTATAGAGCCCCGTGATGCTTCCCTTTTCCGATGCCCCGGCGCGCTCCAACAATTTTGGAAGCAGCGCAAAAACAGAGGGCGTATATCCCTTCGTCGTGGGCGGCTCTCCCACCGCCAATCCGATCTCCCGCTGCGCCATCGCCACCCGGGTGAGCGAATCCATCATCAGCATCACATCCGCGCCCGCATCCCGGAAATACTCGGCGATGGTGGTAGCTACCAGGGCCGCCTTTACCCGCGTCAGCGCGGCCTTATCCGAGGTGGCCGCGACCACCACGGATCGCCCGAGCCCCTCCTGAAGATCTTTTTCGATAAATTCCCGGACTTCACGACCGCGTTCTCCCACCAGGGCGATGACGTTCACATCCGCCTCCGAATGCCGTGCGATCATCCCCAACAGCACGCTTTTTCCCACGCCGCTTCCGGCAAACAATCCCATGCGCTGCCCCTTGCCGCACGTAGCAAAGGCGTCTATGGCGCGTATCCGGGTGATGAGGGGGGAGGCGATGCGCGCGCGACTCAGGGGAGCCGGCGGCGCGTGATAGATGGATCGCCTTTCCTCCGTGTCCACAAGGCCCAGACCGTCCATCGGGCGCCCCAGGCCGTCTAGTACTCTGCCCAACAGGCCGGGTCCGACCCCCACCGAAATGGGCTTTCCGGAGGTCGTCACCATACTTCCCGGGCCCACGCCCTCCAACGTTCCCAAGGGCATCAGAAGCGTTTTGTCTCCCCGAAATCCGACCACTTCCATCTCGCCCAACAGCTTTCCGGACCGATTCTCGATCCGGCACAGATCGCCCACCGAGGCGGCCGGCCCCGAAGCCTCTACGACCAGCCCGATGACCTGATCCACTTTGCCATTGAGTCGGATCGGGTCGGTCTCCTGTATCACGCGGAGCACCTTCCGTTCTATCCCTTCGATCAGGGAAGTCGCCGAAGGCTCCGATCCCTCCAATGCCGGAAGGACGCTGTTCAGTTCGTTCCCCACACGGTCTCCTCCAAAACCCGAAGCTGGTGCTCCAGACGGGCATCCACCCCGCCGGCGCCGGTTTCGATCATACAGCCGCCGGGGCCGATGCGCGGATCGCCTTCCAATCGCATGGTACCCGACCACTCCGGGCGCAGGGTGTGGATCTTCTCCACGTCTTCCGGGTGCAGTTTCACCACAAACGCCTCCGGATCCACGAGATGGGCCACGGCCTGTTCCACGGTACGGACGAGCACAGTTTCGTTCAGGCGCAATTCCTCTCCGACGATCTTGCGCGCCATGCTCAGAGATAAGGTGAGCAACGCACGTTCTATCTGCTTCCGGAGTTGTTCCCACTCCGACTGCAGCCGCTCACCCGCGGAAGAAAATGCCGTCACCGCTTCCTGCCCCTCTTTGGTCCCCTCTCTGAGGCCCATATCCCGGCCGTCTTCGAATCCCGAACGATA
>JAUWMS010000233.1 GCA_030613045.1 Candidatus Latescibacterota bacterium
GGGCGCGATCCCCACGAAGTTCTTCATCGCATTCGTCATGCCCACCCCGTCGTGAACTTTCAGCCCCGGCCCCCTGATCAGCACATCGCCTTCCAGGATAGTGGAAGGGATGTAGTACTTCTCGCGGGCATACCACTCGTCCGGAACCGTCACCTCCACGGCTTCGTCGAAGTTCAGATCCACGATGTCGAGCGGAATACCGGCAAGTTCCTCGTCTCTCAGAAGCGCTCGGTACCCGGCCACTTCAAAGCCGTCGCCCATCTTGGCGCGAGGCACCGTCGCCTTTATGTCAGCTCGATCCGGGGGGATCCACTCCCCGGAACCTTCGGCAATGGTGATCCGGGCCTCCGGCACGATCTCGTGCACGATTTTGATCAGAGCCTTCACCACCCGCCAATCCGTGATCACGCCCGATCCCCTCGGCTTCAACTCCACGATGTTCGGCTTGATCACCACCCAGTCCGTGCCCGGCTCGATGATCGTGTGCAATCCCCCGGCCATCGAGATCGCGTACCGGACCATGTGTTCCACCTGGGCCTCGGTCAACACTGAGTCCGGGGAGACCGGTTTCTTCAACCGGTCGAAGTCCGAACGGATTACTCCGACCACGGACTGACCCGGTTTGGTGGCCGCCGAGACCGCATCCACAATGGTGTACCGGCTCTCATTATGCTTCTCCGGAGACTTCGCGATGTCCAACAGCACCATCAGAGCGATGCTGACCAAAATCAGTCCCCACGATATCCGCTTCTTGGCGCGTTTGCTCATGCTGCGCTCCTTTCTTTGGGTGATTTCACTGCAAAGGGCAAAAGCAGGTATAGGTGAAGGCAAAGGTAAAAAAACCAGAATCAAGCACGTCTTTTCTTTACCTCTACCTTTAGCTTTACCTGGGCATTTTTCTCCGCGGCCTTTGCGCCTTTGCGGTGAGAATTGCCTCAAAACAAAATACATCAAACGTGGAGAAAAGTCAAGAAACTTCTCCGCATTTTGGTCAACAAAAAGGGGAAACAGCCGCAGAGCAGCCATTTCCCCCAACCTTAGCCGAACATGAAACGCAGAAAGAACACGAAGAAAACGAAGACGGCCACGCCTGCGTAAAGCAGGACGTGCTCCACCGCCTCCTTCTTCCGCGCTTCGGCTGCCAGAAAATCAATAAAGGACAACATGGAATTCCTCCTTTTGTGAACGATCCTGAGACCTTCCGATCCCTTCGACATCAACGAACCGCAATCCCTAAAATCCAGCACCACATATCATCTCGACCTCCTCTCTTTTTCAGCGGTCAGCTTTAAGCAGTCAGCGATCAGCTTTCAGCGATCGGCAAAATCCGTACCGCGAAACCAGCCCTCCGACCTCTGATCTCTGGCCTCTGACCTCTGGCCTCTGGCCTCTGGCCTTCTGGCCCCTGATCCCTGATCCCTGATCCCTGACCCCTGCTCTTCACAAGTTCCAAAGATAGTTGATCTTCGTCAGTAGCGCCCGATTTTGCAGCCGAAGCCTTCCTTCTTCCATTCGACAAAACCAAGTGATCCAGCGAATAACTTCCTTTCTACTACCAACGATGCCGCCGCCTTTTCGTTCAAACGGGCAGAAATAAAAAGGGCTGCGGTCATGATCTCTGCGCCGCAGCCTCTTCGGGAAATTCAATAAAAAAGCCGTAAGGAGAAATCCTTACGGTTTCGAGAATACTTTTCTGAGCTATCCTCTATCCTCCGGATTCTCCCCCCCATAGACTGCGCACAGAGATGCCCTCTCCGGCAAATCCAATATGATCATGCAGCTGTTCGTTGCGATTGCGGACATCTCCATCGCCTCCTTGCGCGGAAAGCACGGAATAGGGTACAAAGATGCCCACCCAGGCCGGCGCCTGCTTCGTCATCGAACTTCTCTGCGTGGTGGACATTCTCATTTTCCTGCTCCTTTCCGGCTTTGGAGGGGTTGCTTACGAGTTGAATTGGCCTAATATATGGAACCGACGCTTGATTGTCAACCTGGATTATTCATAAACTTCAGCCACTAAGGCACCAAGTCACAAAGAAATCACGAGCTTACAGAAAGGAGACTCCCAAACTCCGGTTTTGAGAGTTCCTCCTTAGAACGCAGTCTTGAGACCATCAGTTGCAGGCCTTTGTGTCTTTGTGTCTTTGTGTCTTTGTGGCGATGAATTATTCAGGTCAAGAAAAAAATGGCGGAAGTCAATTTTTTTTTGTAGAATTCCTGCATGGCAAGCCGGACGCCGAGTTCTCATTCTCGCGCAAGAGTGTGGAAACAAGAGAAAGTGACCGAGTTCGAAACGCAGTGGGTAAAAGATGCGGTGGGGGGCAATTGTTCATTGCTCATTGCTCCCTCCAATCGCCTCAAAATAGCGCCGGATCAACTGCTGATACTCCTCCGAATAGCCCTCCTTCAATGCCTTTGAAAGATCCTCCCGAAGCGCGCGCTCCCGCTCGCCCAGATCCCCGGGCAAGGCTCCGGGGCGCCGCACCTGGAAGGATTGAGCACGTTCCGCCTCCCGCCGGCGACTGTATTCCCGTTTTCTCAAAGAACGCTGAGCATCCAGGAGCCTCGACAGAATCCGCTCCTGGCGCTCAATTGTCTCTTGGTCCACGCGCCCGAGTTTGAGATCCTCAGCCACCCGACGCATCTCCTCCGCCGTCTGATCCAGCCGTCCCAGGGGCTTCCCCCCCTCTCCCACGCGCTGCAGCAATTCTTCCAACCCCTTTTGGGCCGCCAACTGCTGCGCGGCCAGTTGCTCCATCAAAGCCTGGCCGGACAGGCCGGGTTTTTTCCCCTGTCCAAAGGGCATGGTTTGCTGATTGATCCCTTCCTGCTGCGCGGACAATCCCTCAAGCTGCTGCATCATCTCCTCGAAGCCCAGACCCGAACCCGAAGAAGCCAATTCCGCCAGCGCGCCGCGGATCAGCATTGCCGTGTGGTTCAGCGCGGTCATCGCTTTCCCTTGATGCCGCCGGGCGCCGAACGCATTTTTCTCCACCAATCCCGACGTAGCCCGCTCCATCGCCTGCAGGGCTTCTCCCAAGGTCTGCCCCATGGCCGGCGTCACGAAAAAGCTCTTCCCCGCTGTTTGGTAGAGCCGATCCGCTACTTTAGAAGCTCCTTCCAAAAGTCCCTGCTGCCGGTCCGCCAGACCGGGCAAGGCCGAGCGGTCTCTTTGGGTGGACTCGGTAATCCCTCCGAGCGCCTCCTGATGCTCGGACAGATAGAGAAATCCCCGAAGCATCTCGCGCATCTCCTTTGTCACCCGCTCCCGTCCGCGTTCCCGCAACGCCCCCTGGAGACTCTTCAGGCCCGAGCTCAGCGCGTTCAGTTCCCCCGCGATCTTTTTTCCCATCTGCCCAGCGGACGCGTTCTGATTTTCCTCGAGCATCTGCGCCATCCGTGCGGTGTGCTCCTGAAGCCCCTGTTCCGCCATGGCCCGGCGCAGCGAATCCAACGCTGCCGACAACGCAGGCTCCATCTCCTCCATCGCCGCATTCAATCCCGCCAGCGTCTCCGTCAACGGGGCCACGTCCCGTTCCACCTGCTTCTCCTGCCCGGCCAGCTTTTTCGGATCCTCCCCCACCTCTATCGCCTCGTTAATCCGCTCCTGCCGCTTCGTCAAATCCTCCGCCATCTTCACCGCCGCATCCATCTGCTGCTCCAACTGAAGTCGTTTCAACAGCGACAACGTCCGATCCAACTGCTGCTCGAACGCCTCCTGAGAGAATTGGAACTCCCCCAAAGCCTTTCTGAGCGCCTCCGGATCCATCTCCTCCATCGCCCGATGCAACGCCTCCATGGCGGCCCGCATCTCTGGCGTGGCCATCTCCTCCATCAACTGCCGGATCTGAGCCAACTTCGCAAGGGTCTCCTCCGCGGCCAGACCCCGCTTCGCCAGTTCCGCCACCATCTCATCCATCTCCTCCGCGAGTTGCTGCATCTGGTCGGCGATCTGCTCCTGGCGATCCAGGACCGTCTCCAGATCCTTGCGCCGCTCCCAGCCCAATTCTTTCTCCCGAAGCAGTTCCCGCCGCATTTCCTCCACCTTCTCCCGGAGTTGCTCCTCCTCCGCAAGCATCTCCTCAATCCCCGTCACGTGCTCCTCCTGCTCCTCCACCAACTCCCGGAAGATCTCGTGCATCGAGGGCAGACGCAAGAGAAACGTGGCACTCTGCGCCCGATTCGGCCCGGACACGGTATCGTTATCCCACACCTCCACGTGGTATTGCACCCGGTCCTCGGGGAGAAGATCGAGGGAGGAGAGGTCCCAGACGAAGTCAGTTTGGTGGGTGGTGAGTGGTGAGTGGTGAGTGGTGAGTGCGGATTGCGGATTGCGGATTGCGGATTGCGGGCGGGCGGGGGTGGAATCCGAAATCCGAAATCCGAAATCCGAAATACCAGATGGTATCCCTGTCCTGAACGTCTGTTCCGATCCAACTCGGGAGAAAACCACCTCCATCTTTGAGATGCCAAAATCGTCGCGGGCCTCGATCAAGAGGGGCATCAGCATATTCTCCGCCAAGTCCGTGTCCTCCCCGGGCTCGAGGATCTCCACGAAGGGGAAGGCGTCCGGAATGGCCACTATTTCGTATTCGATGGGATCCGCATTGGGGATGTCCTTACGATCTGTCAGGGCGATGTGGTAGCTTCCCGTTTTCTCGATCACGAGTTCCGACCGGATGCTCCGACCGTCCACTTCGGCGTCTGCAACGCGCCCGTCGGCCATCATCCATTGGGCTTTTCGGAGGGCCTTGTTCGCGGTCGCCTCGAAGCGTACGTTCGTCCCCACCAGCGCCCGAATGTCCCCTTCGCCTTCCAGAGCGACCTGGACGCCGAGGCGGGTATAGGGCGGAAACTCGTACGTCAGCCGAAGCCGCTGCACCATAGGCCGCTCGATCACCGTGGCCCGAAACAGATCGCTCGTCCCGTCGCCCGCCTGCACGTAATAGTCCGCTGATATCCGCAGCCCTTTCCATACGTAGGCGACCGTATCCTTTCCGCTCGTTGCGATTTCGGTCTCGTTCCATACACTCATATCCGCTTCCTTTGTATGGAGCGCTATGCGGTCCGGCGTCTTCCCCCGAAGCGTCACCCGGATATTCACGTCCTCTCCCCGGATCACCTCCACGTCTCCCGGCTTCAGCGTCACCTTCGTCTTCTGGGGCCGCTCAAACGCCGTCAAAGGATGGGCATAGCGAACCAGCGCGTCGCCGAATCCATCGAAAATCAGCGCGCATCCCACGAAGAGTCCGACCGTGATCCCGGCAATCCGACCAAACCGTCGCACCCGCGTGTGATCCACGACCTCGCGAATGTCTATTCCCGCAAGCATCGCCGACGCCCGGCGCACTACCTCCCCGATCATCGCCGCCGAGACGCCCTCACCCCTCGTCCCGCGTTTTACCGCAGAGCACGCAGAGGAAACCCGTTTTTTTTCTTTCTCCGCGATCT
>JAUWMS010000306.1 GCA_030613045.1 Candidatus Latescibacterota bacterium
GTCCGATCCCCTTGCCGAAGATGCGTTCATAGATCGCGGGCCGCTGATGGGAGAGGGCGTAAAGCTGTCCGCCGAGGGATACGTCGCGCCTTTCCCCTGCGATCCGGAGGGCGATGGGAACATCCACTTCGTGTTGGGCGACGAGCCGGGTTTTGTCACCTTCGCGGAAAACGTGGGCACGCGCGAGGCCCCGCGTTGGAACATCCCCAAATCCGTGAACGCGGGCGGAAAGCCTATTCACCTCTCTCGGGAGACCACCCTGCACGCCCCCGACGGAGAGATGGGGTGCGGGCAGGTCAAGCCGCAATACGTGGACTGGGACGGAGACGGCATCCCCGATCTGATCGCGGGGAACAATACCAACAAGATTTTCTTCTTCAAGGGACTAGGGAAGATGGAATTCGCGCCTCCGAAGGAGTTGGAGGTCGAGGGAGAACTGTTCCCCTTTGGGTGGCGGAAAGCGCCCTTTGCCCTGGACTGGAACGGCGACGGCCTGTTGGATCTCGTGGCCGTGGATAAGGACGAGCGGGTGTGTCTGTTCCGCCGGGCGAAAGCGGGCAAAAAATTGATCCTGTTGCCGGGTGAGGTGCTTCGATACGAGGACGGCGAGGAGATCACCACCAACACCATCCCGCCGGGGATCTACCGGAATCCCATCGTCTGTCTCTGGGCGTGCGACTGGAACAGAAACGGGAATTGGGATTTACTCGTCTCCTCCAATCGCCAGACGAGCCTGATCGAGAACGTCGGAACGAATGAGAAGCCGCTATTCAAACGGCCCGTGCCATTTTCCACGCCGGACGGCGAGATCAACATCTGCCATCACGAAAGCCGCGTTGCCGCGCTGGATTGGGACTTGGACGGGGACTTGGATGTGGTTATCGGCGGCGAATCGGGCACGCTCTACTTTTTCCGCCGGGACTGGCTGGAAAAACGGGAGCACGGGTACGAGATCGGATAAAACGAAAGGACCCTATCATGCGCAAGGAACGATTCATCTACAACAACGACGGCACGAACATTCTCGGGAACGGTGTTCACGACGGCCGCAAGCTTACCCCTGAGGATGTGGAAGAGTACGTGGATCTGGTGGCCGACACGCGCGTCACCTCCTTCTTTATCTGCACCCATTCGTCCATGCCTTACTACAAGAGTCTGTACGAAAGGTCTATTGGGTGTCTGAACTCGGACACGGCCCCGGGGGACGGAGGTCATCCGCACGCGGGCGACGACTGTAAACGCTACGGTCAGAACGTCCTCGCGCTTCTTGAGCAGGGCACGGACATCGTGGAATTGTGTGTGAACCGGGCGCATCTCAAGGGTATGGAGGCGTTCGCCTCGATGCGCATGAACGACCTGCACTTCAACGATCCGGCCATTCGATTTCCGCGCGGACAGGGGGATTTCTGGCTGGCGCATCCCGAGTACTATGTCGGGAATTCCGAACCGGGGTGGCATGCGGATGGCGCGTTGAATTTCGCGCATGCCGAGGTGCGGGAGTATAAGCTCAGCATGGTCCGGGAGATCTGCGAGCGTTTTGACGTGGAAGGCATCGAGCTTGATTTTATGCGTTTCCCGATCTATTTTTCGTCGGGCGAAGGCGAAGAGAACATCCCGGTCATGACGGATTTCATGCGGGCCGCGCGCGCGATTACCGATGAGGTGGGAAAGCGACGCGGACGTCCTCTGGAGTTGGGCGTGCGGCTTCCGCCCCAAGTGGCGCAGTGCCGGAATCTCGGGTTTGATCCCGTCGCGTATGCGAAGGAGCGGCTCGTTGATTTTATCACCATCACGCCGTTTCTCCATAACTTTGCCTCCGTACCGGTGCGCACCTTTCGGGCGGCATTGGGCGACGATGCCCTTCCCATTTACGCCGGAACCATGTCGCACGAGATCGGCGGGCCATTGAGCCATGGGGCGTTCAAGGCATCCGCGGCCAACTGCTTCCGGGAGGGCGCGGACGGCCTGGTTCTATTCAACTACTTCTACGGGCACGAGAAGCCGGAACCCGTGGGGCGCGTCTGCTTTGGGCCGTGCCGGTTGCTCCTGCAGGAACTGGGGGACGCAGATCGGTTGCGGGGCCGTAACAAGGTATACAGCGCGGGCGTACGGGAAATCGCTTATGCAACTTATCTCGATTATGCGCTGCCGGCTTCGCTGTCACCCAGGGAAAGCGTGCGCGTGGATATGGACCTTTCTGAAGACGTTTCGCGGGAGGTCCCTCAACGCGTGGTGTTGTTTGTGCGTGTGAAGGGCGCGGGACATTGGCGAGCCACATGGAACGGTGAGTCGCTGATCCGCGCTGCCCGTGCCGAGGATTACTCCGCCTACGGACTGGCGGGAAATCCTGAGGAGGACGCGGCGGTTCACGTATTTGAATTGTCCCCGGATCGTTTGAAATACGGCGCGAACGTGCTTACCATTCAGGCACCGGACCAAGTCGGCGGCGAGGCGCTGCGCGCGGATGTCGCGGTCGAATATGGTGCCCCGGAGACGCATGGGTATTTTTGAATGGTCCGCCAGGATGGTCCGTCAGAAAGATCCATAGTGAACAACGGAAAACACCAAATAAGTAGCTGGACAGAATTAACTTCATAAAATTTATGGATTTTCTATAAGGAATCCAGGAACCCAGGAGGGGCCTGTAGTACATTTCGGAAGGATTGTTTTTCTCCTCGCTTCCTGGTTTTCTAATTGTAAAAATAATTTTGTCCGGGAACTTAAACGAATGAAAGGAGATAAAGACCATGAAACCGGACTTAAACGGCCGCACGGCCATTGTCACCGGAGGATCGAAGGGATACGGCGCGGGTATTGCGGAGGTGCTGAAAGAACGGGGCGCGAAGGTCTGGATCACGGGACGCGATGAAACGTCCCTGTCCGCCATGGCCAAACAACTCGGCGTTCGGTGCGTCCGGGCCGAGGTGACCTCCCCGGAGGATTGGGATCGGCTTTTTGAGGAAGTCCTCGGCGAAGCGAAGTCATTGGACATCCTCGTCAATAACGCCGGCGCAGGCGGTCGTATTGCTCCCGTCAGCGAGATGAGTGACAAGGACATTTGCGATGGTATCTCCGTGAATTTGACCGGAGCCCTGCTTGGCTGTCGGCGCGCCGCAAAGGTTATGAGGACGCAACGCTCCGGAACGATCATCAATATATCGAGCGTGTGTCAACGGCAGGCATGGCCCGGCTGGTCCGTTTACTCGGCGGCAAAGGCGGGCCTGGGGCAATTTTCCAACTGTCTATACACGGAGCTTCGCGAATACGGCGTGCGGGTTACGACGGTGATGCCTTCGTGGGGCGCAACGCACTTCCTCGAAGCGGCCCACCTCGGCGAACGAGATGCAGAGGAGGACGGAAAATGTACGCAGCCGCGTGAGCTGGGCGACCTGGTGGCATCCATTTGCGAACTGCCCCCGCACCGTGGGATGCAGGATGTTACGCTTTTGCCGCTTATCCAGCAGATTGAGCCGCTTTAAGCAGGTTCTATGAAGAAGTTATCGGACACGGATTTCACGGATAACGTCCTATAAAAACCGGGGGATTCCGTGCGATCCGTGTCCGATTAAAAAAGTGGCGCACCTTTTTTGAACTTACGTAATAGGAGTTGGTTTTATGAAAACCGATTGTGCGGTCATAGGCGCGGGGAGCGGCGGGATCGGGGCCGCGCTTGCAGCGGCACGGCTCGGTCTCAACCCCGTTCTTATTGAACAGGCCGACCGGATCGGGGGTACGGCGGTGCTCGGAGGCGTGCATTGCTGGGAAATGGGCGCTGGTGGCACGGGCATCCCCTTCGACATCTACCGGCGGCTCAAACGGTTTCCCAATGCCGTGGGCATCTACTCGATCGGGCGGCATTGCCTGTGGCACGACCCTTCTTCGGGTGAGCCGTGTTATCCGGGTGGAGAGACGGTCATAGATCCGGAACGCCGGTATGTGGACACGCTTCGTCGGCACGGCGCGCAATCCATGCGCGAGGACGAAGCCTTCTGCCGCGCGCAATGGCACGGTGTGCCCTTTGAGCCGGACGCGTACTGCCGGGTCGTGGAACGGATGCTCGCTGAGACGGGGTGTTGCACGGTGCTCAAGAACGTGGCCTTCGCGGATGTGGAAACCGACGGCGCGCACATTTCGTCCCTCTCCCTTTCCAATGGAGAATCCCTCTTTGCCGACACGGTTGTTGACGCCACCGGGGATGGATTGCTGGCTGCGGCGTGTGGCTGTGAGCAGATGGTGGGACAGGAGGCGCGCAACCGATTCGGCGAGCCCTCCGCGCCTGAGAAGCCGACCAACCACATCAACGGCGTCAGCCTTATTTTTCGTGTAAGCCCTACCAAGCAGTCTCGGATAGAACCGCTGCCGGAGGGGATGCCCACGGATTGCTGGTGGCGTTCCGACTTCCCTGTTGTATCTGTAAATCACTATCCCCGCGGGGACCTGAACATGAATATGCTGCCCACGATGGAGGGCAACGAATTTACCCGGCTCGACTACCAAGCGGGGTACGAGGAATGCCGGAGGCGGGTTTATGCACAGTGGCATCACTTGCAGACAATTTTCCCGGAGTTTCAGGGCTATCGGTTGACCTGGATCGCGCCC
>JAUWMS010000532.1 GCA_030613045.1 Candidatus Latescibacterota bacterium
TACTGCATTTCCCGGGCCTGGTCATAATTACCCGCCAACGTCTGCGTGTAGATGTCTTTTAATATCTCCGGGATGATGCCGGCGGAAGCGGTGAAGCAGCCCTTGGCTCCGGCCATAAGCGCGGGGAAAAGTCCCTCCTCGTACCCGATCAGCACGTGGAAGTCGGGGTCCACTTTTTTTGCCTGGTCAATGTTGTTGAGCAGGTTGATCATGTTGCCGCTGCTGTCTTTGATGGCCACGATATTGGGGAGGCTGCATAGTTTCTCCACCGTATCGGGCAGGATGGGATTGGTGAAGAAGGGGATGTTGTAGAGGATAAGCGGAATGTCCACGGCGCGGGCTACGACCTCGACGTATTTTTCCACGATGTCCTGGGTGTTGAGGAAAAAATAGGGGGCCAGAAGAACTACTGCATCGCATCGGAGTTGTTTGGCGTATTGAGCCAGTTCGATGGATTTTTCGGGACACGTGGCTCCGATGCCGGGCGTGATGGGCACGCGTCCGCGGTTCTGATCCACGACGAGCTCCATAAGCCGTTTGCGCTGGTGGAGGCTCATGTGCACGAATTCCCCGCACGTGCTGACCGGGAAGATGCCGTCCACGCCCTTCTCGATGACGAAATCCACGATGTCCCGCACCACGGGTTCGTGGATTTCGCCCCGGTCGTCGAAGGGGGTCATCAGGGCCGGGTAGATGCCTTGGGGTCTGAACATGAATTGTGGTCTCCATGGGAAAAACCATGTTACCGCAGAGCTCGCGGAGCACGCAGAGGAGAAAGGCAGGTAAGGGCAAAGGTAGAGAAAACCACAAATCAGGTCTTTTTTTCTCTTCCTTTACCTGTTTTTTTCTGTGATCTCTGCGATCTCTGCGATCTCCGCGGTAAAATGATTATTTACTTTTTTTCCTGAGCTTCACCGGTCATCGGCACGAAGCGGACGGGCAGGAGGCGTTTTTCCTCAAATCCTTTTTCGGTTCGGGTGATCAGGAGCAGTTCCTGATAGCGCGCGCCCACGGGAATAACGAGCCGTCCTCCGATCTTAAGCTGATCCTTCAACGGCTGCGGGATGTGATCGGGCGCGGCGGTGACGATGATGGCGTCGAAGGGGGCGTGATCGGGCCAGCCTTGATACCCGTCGCCGTACCGCACATACACGTTTTTGTATCCGAGTTCCTTCAGTTGCTCCGATGCCCGGTTTGCCAGGGGTTTGAGGATTTCGATGGAGAACACCGAGTCCGCGATCTCCGCCAGCACAGCCGCCTGATACCCGGAGCCGGTGCCGATCTCCAGCACCTTTTCGCCGCCCTCGAGCGCGAGGGCTTCGGTCATGTACGCGACGATGTAAGGCTGGGAGATCGTCTGGTCCAGGCCGATGGGAAGCGGATGGTCGGCGTACGCCTCCTCGCGGAGGGACTCCGGTACGAAGCGATGCCTCGGAACCGCCTTCATCGCGGCGATGGTGAGGTGATTTTTTACGCCTCGCCGGACGATCTGAGTCTGAACCATACGCTCCCGGGCTTGGGCGTAGGCTTCTTCGGAGCGGTCACTGACCCTGGTCGTGGGTGCGTTGGTCTCGCGGCAGCCGGGGACGACGAAGAGGGCAAAGAGCATCAGAAGGGATGTAAGAAGGCGGGTCATAGCATCTCTCTTTTTTTCCCTCAATAGTGATGACGTGCCTGAAGAATGTAAACGGTTTCTTCGTCAAAACGATAAACGAGCCGATGTTCTCTATCTATTCGGCGTGACCAGCATCCAGATAAGGTGAATTTCAATGGCTCCGGTTTTCCTTTCCCTTTTTCGGGATGCTTGCAAGCATCAACACACAACTCAACGATCCGGATTAGCTTTCTCGGTTCCCCTTTTCGCCAATGCTCCAAATCACTCAAAGCTGTCGGCATCCATGATAGCTTGCGCATCTAATAGGATCCCCTTTCCAGACTCAAACTCATCCAAGGCTTGCTTCAGGCGCGCCGCATTGGCGGGAGAACGGAGCAGGTAGGCCGTTTCCATCAGACTATCAAAGTCCTCTGCATCCACAAGAATGGCCGATTTCCCCTTCTCCTGTTCTATACGAATAGGCTCCATGTAATCTGCCACTTGATCCATTACGCTTTTCAAATGCTGTTTCGCATAATCATACGTGATCACTCTCATAAATCCTCCTTCGTCAGGGGCTTGAGGCTTTGGGACTCTCCTTACGAAAGTCGTCGAGAATGCCCCGCCCTTTGGGCGGGGAGCTTCACTATTCCAGTCGGTATAGCCAAAACTCTTGGAGAATACTTTACTCCATTGGGTGTATACACAGCTCTTATATAATTTTAGATTTTGAAAGACATCTATATTTTTTAAAATATTGAA
>JAUWMS010000530.1 GCA_030613045.1 Candidatus Latescibacterota bacterium
CCGCGAACTGCTCGCGCGTGGCTCCCTCGATCCACGCCACATCAGCCTGTTTGGCCTTGTCGGGAAAGGGCATCTCGGTCTCAGGCGCGTCGGAGGGCGCTTCGTGTTCGGCGGCCGTGTAGGCCCGCAGATCGTACTCCGAACGGAGGGTGTAAGGCCGGTCTTGGATTTTGGATACTTCGGAAGGGCCGACAAATAAGGTATGCAGTTTGCCCTCCTTGACCTTCCGCGCATAACTCACAACCGCATAAGCTCCCACGACTACGAGAAGAAGCGCCACAATCAGCATTCTCAACGAGGTAAAATGAAAGCGTTTCATAAGACCTCCGGTTAAATCAGAAAAGGGGTGCATGCGTGCTTCAAAAGGGGGAGGGTGCGACTATAATCGTTGAACGTAAAGATACACAATTATAGGTCATGGGGCAAGAAATTTTTGCGGGGAAATAGGCGGAGCAGAACAGAGAACTTCACCAACAAAAAGTCCCCTCCATTCGAGGATGAAGGGGGTTTTTACCGTTCATGGTCTATCGTCACTCTCTCACCGGATCAACGTCCTCTTTCGCACTCCTGCAAAATCCTTCGCCGCCATCCGCACGAGATAATTGTCGCTTGCCACGTTCTTTGCCTCCCACACTACCGAACGAGTGCCGGCCTCCACAAGGGCATCCACCAATACCTCTACGCGCTGTCCCAACGGATCATAGACGATCGATCGCACTTCGGGAACTTGGCAGCGAATTTCGGCGCCGGGATTGAAGGGATTGGAGATGTTCGAGACCTCCGTACCCTCCTCCGTCTGAGGTGCGTGGAGAAAAAATAGCCTATGCTCCAATGCGCCCCGTTCCCATCAGATAGGCCTCCACCGCTTTCGTATCCGGAGCCGTCACGGCCATCTTCAGCAGGCCATCTAATTCCTCCTTGTCCTGGATCGAACGAACCTTTTCCTCCATCCAGGAGGGAGTGCCGCCATTCCGAAGCGAGAGCACGGACAGAATATCCTCGGCTTTCCCCTGCTGAAGCCCCTTCTTAAGCCCCTTCTGAAGCCCCTGCTGCTCTCCTTTCAGAAGCGCCTCCTCAATCCAATCGTCTATGAACGTACTGGTTTGCATCTGCGCCACCTCCTCTCGAAAAAAGTCCCACAAGAACTGCTTGTCAAAATATCTCGACGCCACCATCACCGCCAACGCCAACTGATCCGCACGCTTCTTTGCATCCTTTTCCCCTAAGATCAACGCTCGCTCCTGCGCCAACATCTCCGCATCCTTCTTCTCAGAAACCAATGCCAGCAGCGGCGCCAACTCCCGAAGATTCCCGGAACGAATCTTCTTCTCATAGTCCCACAACTTAAGCACCGGATACTCGAAGCGATGCACCACGTGATCCCCAACGCGCACCTCATACACGTCAGGAAGTTCCGATTCCGTCCGCTCCAAAAACAATACCACCGTGATCACCGGAAGCCCGGATTGCTCCGTCAGCAACGCCGAATACACAAACGCCTGTTTGGGAACGTCCCTATTGAACCGAAACTGAAACTCCACGTGCAACAAGTATTCCCGACCTCCGATCCGAATCCTTTGCACGAAATCCACCCGCTTTTCCGGAAGGTTCAGTTCCACGTTTTTCCGGCGATCCAGCACCTCGATCACTTGATCGGGGAAGAGCAGCTTCAAGGCCAGATCGGAGTAGAGAGAACTCAATATCTTCATTGCCCGGTCATACAGGTTAATTTTTGCCATGGAAGCTCCCTGTTTGCTGAATGTCCTGGACTGAAGGTGGAGGTTGAGAACAAAATATAGCCTAATCGAGGCGTAAAGGCAAGTGTTTTTTCCACGCATCGCCAAGAAGAAAGGCTGCGATCCATCGGGATCACAGCCTTTCGGGAAGTGCACACTTACAGAAATTCACCGGATCAACGCCATTTTTCGCACCTCGACAAAATCGCCCGCCTGCATGCGCACGAGATAGATACCGCTTGCTACGTCCCTTGCGTCCCACACCACTGAACAGCAGCCCGCCTCAACAACGCCCTCCGCCAACCCCTGCACACGCTATCTTTGCCGGGCCTGCTTTCGATCCTTAATGGCAAAAATCTCGGCAAACACGATTCCTATGAGTGTGATGGGCACAAACAATGCCAGGAAGTATTGCACCTCTTTTACTCCTTTCCGACCCTGGGGGTCACGAAGTATGCTAATAGGATGACGTTTCCCTAAGAGCAAAAGCCCCGTCCGATAGCTCAGACAGGGCTTTCTTCATCTTCAAGAAACGAACGACTCTTATTTGAGCAATACCATCCGCCTTGTCTCTAAGAATTCCCCCGCTTCCAGACGGTATAGATACACACCATTGGCATAGCCACGGCC
>JAUWMS010000195.1 GCA_030613045.1 Candidatus Latescibacterota bacterium
CGGTACTCGGTAACAGCGTGGGAGGGCGACGACATAGTCGGGCACGTATTATTCACACCGGCCAGAATCCGGCTGATGGACGAAACGCTGCCTGCGCTTGCGGAGGGGCCTGTGGCCGTCATCCCGGAACGACAGCGCCAGGGCATCGGGGGACAACTGCTTCGCTACGGGCACGAACTCGGCAAACGGGAAGGCTTTGCGTGCGCCTTTCTCCAGGGACATCCGTCGTACTATCCCCGACACGGGTACCGTCCGTGCTACGGATTCCCCAAAACGACCATAGATACGGACAAGCTGCCGGAGCCGTCCCGGAAATTTCTGAGACTGCCGGTTCGACGTGCGGACATCCCGTGGTTGGTGGAACGTTGGGAAGTGGAGTGGCGGGACGTGGACTTCGGCTGGCTGTGGGGAACAGCGCCGGGCGAATGGGCCATTCCGGGCATAGACACCAAAATGTGGTGGACGGAAGACGGCCATCGCGCGGCTTATACCATAGCGGACAAGCTGATTATCGCGGAAGATCCGGCATGGGCGCGCGAAGTCATCGCCTCCCTCAGACCAAAGAAACTGGATCATCATCCATCGGGATGGCTGGCGCGGCACGTTTTGGATGCGGAGTGGGCGACTGTGGAAGTGAACCGGAGCGATGCGGCGATGGTGTGCGAGTTGCAGGAGGGCGCGCTCGAAGCGGTTCTGAAAGCGCTCGAAACCGGAAAACGTCTTCCCGGCGTTACCGTATTTCCTCTGCCGTTTATGGCCAGTTGAGAGACAAAGCAGAGTGCTCCTCCAACGAGGTTTTGAAAAAAGCCGGAGTGAACTCGGCACTGGCAAAGACAAGAAGCCTCTGAAGAGGCTGAGGTTCAGTCCCTTCAGGGAGTTCATGATGTTCCCAGTGTCCGCTTCAGCTCGGCTTTCTCCTTAGACGTTTCAGAGCTGGGATACCCCCGGAAGATGGCGTTGCCCCGCTGAATTTCCGTTGGACGTGTTTTCCCGGAAAGGCTGTGATCCCGATGGGTCTCGGTCTTTCTTTTTGGCGAAGCGTGGAAAAAACGTTTGCCTTTGAGCTTCACTTGGAGTATCTTTTGTCCGGTCTCCTCGCAGTCGGAGGTCTTTTCCCGAGTTTTGCCGTTCGGATAGATTCAACCCCGAAGGACACTAAAGCACACCGAAAAGCCCTGAAAGTGAGAGGACTTTGGTTCTCTTGAGGGGCGTGGTGTTTCGGTGGTTTCGGTGTTGCCTTTTTTGAGGTCGTTTTTCCTAATCGAACTAGGATAAAGGGGAAAACTATGACAAAAGCACATGGTGGGCTTGGAATCCTCGAGGAGAAAGAGGTTCCCGTTTCGATGCGGGATGGGGTGATCCTGCGCGCGAACGTGTTTCGTCCGGATGCGGCGCGTACGTTTCCGGGGTTGTTGGTGCGCACGCCCTACGGAAAGGCCACAGGCGGACTTGAGCGATTCGTGCGCGCCGGATACGTGGTCGCTGCGCAGGACGCGCGCGGCCGCGATGCCTCCGACGGTGAATACGTGCCCTTCACCGTGGAGGATACCGGAGACGCCGAAGACGGGTACGATACCGTCGAGTGGCTCGCAAAGCAGGCGTATTGCAACGGCGACGTCGGCACGATGGGCGCCTCGTACAACGCATGGATGCAGTGGATGCTGGCGAAGCTTCGTCCCCCACACCTGTTGGCCATGTGCGCGTATTCCATTCCGTTGGAGTTGACGGAGGTGGACTGGTGCGGTGCATTCCGGCCCGGCCGGCGGGTGAGATGGTGGATGGCCTCCATAGCCCCGGACTTGCGCCGGCGTCAGGGGCTACCCGGTCCGCATACCAAGGCAGAGGCCGCTAAGATCTGGGATGAGATCGAGCACGGAAGGTGGCTGGGGTTCATGCCGTGGCTGGATCTGCCGCGCTATCTTCCCAAGGGGCTGGCTGAATACGCAGAGGATTGGCTTCGACATCCGAACCGCAGGGCGTGGAAATTCGTGGAAGCGCATAAGGAGATCGAGGTGCCCAATCTCGACTTCAGCGGTTGGTACGATCACTGCAACGGAACGATGGGCCACTTGGATGGCATGCAGAAGAACGCCCGCACCGAAGTCGCCCGGACGCAGACGAAGTTGGTCCTTGGTCCGTGGAATCATAGCGGATTGGGGAAGCGAAAGATCGGGGAGATTGATTTCGGGCCGCAGGCCGAGTTGGACCTGCCCGATCTGATCATCCGGTGGTTCGATCATTGGCTGAAGGGGTTGGACAACGGGGTGGATCGCGAGCCGCCCGTGCGTTACTTTGTGATGGGATCGGCAAAGTGGAAACGCGCAACCACGTGGCCGCCGGATGGAATGCGCGAGGCGTTTTACTATCTGGCCAGCGAGGGTTGCGCCGCTCAGGTTGAAGGCGACGGGCTTTTGACGACAGAGCCTCCCGAAGAAGCGCCCTGCGATGTTTACACCTACGATCCAAACGATCCCGTTCCTACACTCTGGACGCGCGCCCTTTTCACCGTGCCCTCGGATCGCCGCCAGCTCGAATATCGGCAGGATATGCTTTACTACCGGACGTCACCGCTCGAAGAGGACGTCGAGGTGGTGGGCTATCCGGAGGTGGTGCTCTACGCTTCCTCATCGGCGCCGGATACCGATTTTTTCGCCCGCCTCGTAAATGAGGATCCCGATGGCCCGGCTCTCGAAGTGTGCTATGGCATGGTGCGGGCGCGGCATCGCCATTCCCTGGATCGCGAAGAGTTTCTCACGCCCGGTGAAGTTACGGAGTTCAGGATCAAACTTGGAGCCACAGCCTGTCGTTTCCTCAAAGGGCATCGGATTCGGCTGGAAATCACGAGTAGCGATTTCCCCAACCATGACCGCAATCACAACACAGGTCGCAACGATCTGGCGGACACAAAATGCGTGACAGCCCAGCAGAAGATTTTTCATTCGGTAGAGCATCCGTCGCGTCTGGTCTTGAGGGTAGATGCCGATATATAGACTGCCCTATTGCATCAGAAAGGCACTCCTATGGCCGGCAGAGCCACTGAGCGCGAGGGGAAAAGTCAAAATGATAGTCGAAGGAGCCTGCGAGACGGCAGAAAGGGAGGCCGTCTGGTCCTATCCAAACGCGAAAAGGGGGCGAAGATATTTCTATCTTCGCCCCTTTGGCATCGGGTTTCATGAAAACGGTGCAAGTGGTTTGCGAAAAAGGAGGAGAACCGTCGAGGCACGCTACGGCTGCAGCCCGGAGAACCGTGCCTCCGTCGCCACCGCGCGCAGTGTGGGCTTTGTCCCTTACGGAACCAGCCTGGTTCTTTCCGCACCGGCGGCGGATTTGGAGACTTGAGAGAGGGGACACTCCCGAATCTAAGCTTCTTCGGTCTTCGGATTCTCCGCCTCCACCCTCAACGGCAGCAGCATCAACGCAGAGGCGATCATCAACAGGCCGCTGAGAAAAAATGGGGTGCTGATCGAAACATCCGCCACAAATCCCGCAATCAACGGCCCGAATATCCCCCCTAAGCTGCATACGGCCAAGCCCTGTCCCACCTGCCGTCCGCGCACTTCCGGTTGGGCAAACCGCTGAATCAGCGTCTTCTGTATGGGGAACCAGACGGAGGCGCCCACCAGATCGTGCGTCAGCCAGACCACCGTGGCCGGAAGGAAATGTGGGATCAGCGCGGAAACGGACATCGCGATCCCCTCGTAGATCACAAATCCGACATAGAGCGCCTTCAAAGACCCTCGAATCCAGCGTCCCGTAAACAGCATCGGAAGTCCCAGTGTGATCCGATGGATTGTCAGGATGGTGGCCACGATGGGCGCGGAGACCGCGAATTTTTTGGCGAAGAACAGGGGCATCACAAAGCAGTGGCTTGTGCTCAGACCCACGGTGAACACGAACCCCGATGCGGCAAGGATCCGCAGTTCCACGGGCAATCCGAACGACCACAGATGGCGAAGTTGCATCGCTTCCCCATGCTGCGCCTCGGTGTTGCGCTCATGAAATCCCCACGAGAACCAAAAGAACGCCGCCATCAGCAGCGCGGCTGAAAAGAAAAAAGACGTCCGGTAGCCCACAGCCACCAACAGCGCACCGCCCACGAAGGTACCGATCCCCTGAAACAGAAACTCCGCCCCGTTCGTTCTGGCAATGAACTCCGTGAATCGCTTCTGCGCGTTTTCGTAAAGCGCCACCGTGTGCATCGTGTCCTTCACCACCGCGGAGGATTCGCGGAGGCTCTTCAGCGCGATCTGAGCGGCTAAGGCCCGAAAGAGGGGTGTCAGAAAATTGGCCAAAGCACAGCCGACCAGCGCCAGCGCATAGAAACCCTTCCGTCCGAGCCGGTCCGACAGGTGTCCCACATAGATCCGCAGCACGAACATCGCCAGCGCGGCCATCGAGAAAATGGTTCCCATCCGGACAGAGGAAATCCCTGCGTCATCGAGGTAATAGGGGAGCAAAAAATCGTACACGCCAAACGACAGCCCGAACAGGATGGACGCGCCCAACATGATCCGAACGTTTCGGTTCATCCTTTTCCTTTCTAAAACTCCGCTACCACGGAAACACACGGAACACCACGGAAAGGCAAAGCCGAAACAAAAATCCAGAAGCAATGGGACACGGATTACACGGATTTTCACGGATCAAAAATCCCCTTCCGACTTCCGACTCCTGACTTCCGACGGCTGACTTCTGACTTCTGATTCCTGACTTCCCGCTTTTCCGTGTCCTTCCGTGCTGTTCCGTGGGTAAGCGTTTTGTTTTGTTCTATATCACGCCCGCGATGCGGAAAAAGTTGCTCAGTATCCTCTTCCCATCCGGGTACGCCTCTATGTAGGACTCCGGATGAAACTGGGTGCCATAGAGGATGCGCTCCCGATGCTTCATCGCCTGGATGCGGCACGCCTCGGTGGAGGCCAGCAGCTCAAACTCCGGAGGCAGCGATTTGACCTCGCAGTAGTGCGACTCGCGCACGATAAAGGGATTATTCAACCCCTCGAACAGGGGATCGTCCTTTACGACGGTTACGGGATAGAAGCCGTTTTCCTTGAAGTACCCGGGGTGATAACCTGTGGGGGATACGTCGGGCTCGCCCGGACGCAGGCGGCGCATCGGCTGATCCTCCAGACGATCCATTTTCCGAATGTCTCCACTGAACAGCGCGGCGATCAACTGATGACTGCCGCAGAGCGCGATGGTGGGGATGTCGCGCTGATGCAGGACGTCGTTTAGGGGATAGAACGAGGAAAGATCGAACTCCTGAAACGCCTTTCCGAATCCGCTCAACAGCAGCGCCTTTGGCTGCAATTCCTCAACACGGTCCACCGAAAGCTGCGCGTGGTGCATCACGAGGCACGGCTCTCCGCTCAACTGTTCAAAACGCACCTTGTGCTGAAAACGCCCGTCGCCCTTTTCGTAGTCCTCCGAGGTCGCGACGATCCCGTAGATGATCATGATGGTCCTCCGTTTTTTCTGAAAAGGTGCAGAGAATGCAAAGAGAAGAAAGTGAGAAAGTGAGAAAGTCGATTCAGTCCGATAAAAGGAGAATCGACCAAGTGTGACGGTGAGAAAGGGCAAAGCCCACTTTCTCATTTTTCCACACGCACACGTTCACAGAAAGTTTCTATGCGTTCTATGCATTTCCGCGGTGCATTCAGACAAAAGAGGGAAAAAGCGGAATTCCAGAGAGAAGGGGTATAATACCCATTTCGGTGTGAAAAAGCAAGCCCTTTTCATGCAGAAGCGAGTTTTTCTGAATTTCGATAAAAACCGGAGAAAAAAAACACAACGGAAAGCATATCTCCCGGAACGAAAGATGAACCCCCATGATGCCGCTTGACATACTATATGTTGTGTAT
>JAUWMS010000006.1 GCA_030613045.1 Candidatus Latescibacterota bacterium
ATCCGCATGGCCGATACCGTCCTTTTTTTTTCATGCGAAGCCATGAATGGAAGGAGTGGGGGTCGGATCGCTTTGACGGGATAGAGATCTGGTCCTATATGTTCGATTGGGTGCGCCATTTTCGGTTCTACAAATTCCGAAAGTTTTATCGGGATCCCGATGCCCAGATCACCGGCCCTTTCCCGGAGACGCTGGCGAAGTGGGATCAGCTTTGCCGCACGCGTCGTATCGTCGGGATCGCGGGGGTGGATGCGCATGCCAAAACGAAACGCACGCCGTTTGGCACATTGGTTGTTTTTCCGTACGAGAAGCTGTTTCGGACGATCCGGACGCATATTCTCTCAGAGGAGGCGTTTTCCGGGCAGTGGGCGGACGACGCCCGGATCGTGTATCGTGCCTTGAAGGAGGGGCATTGTTTCGGGGCGTATGATCTTTTGGCATCCAGTGAGGGCTTTCGTTTTTTCCTCCGAAGCGAATGCGGAAATGCCATGATGGGGGACGAGATGCCCTTTTGTGAGGATGCCCGGATCGAGGTCGCTGTGCCGCGTCGGGCTTCGATTCGGGTGCTTCGGAATGGGAAGGAAATTCGCCGCGTGGAAGACGATTCGTTGCGTTTTCGTGCGGAGGCGCCGGGGGTCTATCGGACGGAAGTGATGCTCGGAGGCCGGCCGTGGATCTATTCCAATCCCATCTATTTTTGGGAGGAGCGTTCCCGTCCTGAGTCTGGTGAGTGGTGATTGGTGAGTGGTTATTGGTGAGTGCGGATTTCCAAAGTTTTCTGGACGTTGGAAATCTTTTTTAGCGAATTTTAGAATGAGGGAGGTTGTTATGGAGGCATTGAGGAAGGCGGCGGAGATTGCGGTTCGGGAGTGTATGGGGGTGCAAGCGGGAGAGTCCGTGTTGGTGATTCTGGATGCGCCGAAGCGAAGGATCGGACTTGCGCTGTGGGAGGTTGCGAAGGACATCGGCGCGGAGGCGATGGCGGTGGAGATTATTCCCCGAACGGTCAATGGGGAGGAGCCTCCGGAGGCCGTGGCGGAGATGATGAAGGCGGTGGATGTGATTCTGGCTCCGACGTCGAAGTCCATCACGCATACGGAAGCGCGGCGGGCGGCATGTGCATGCGGCGCGCGCGTGGCCACGCTGCCGGGTATCACGGAGGAGGTAATGATTCGCACGCTGAACGCGGACTACCGTGTGATTGCGGAGCGGTCCCGGCGCGTCGCGGAGGCGTTGAAGGGAGCACGGCGGGCGCACATCACTTCGGCCGAGGGGGCGGATCTGACGATCGTGTTGTCCCCGGAGCGGTTTGCGCTGGCGGATACCGGGCTGGTGCACGAAAAGGGAGGATGCACCAATCTGCCCGCCGGGGAGGCTTATGTGGCTCCGCTGGAGGGGAAAAGCCATGGCGTGCTCGTGGTGGATGGCTCGATGGCGGGGTTGGGGTTACTGAAGACGCCCATTCGGCTGCCGGTGAGGGACGGATTGGTGGTGGAAATCTCAGGCGGCGAGGAAGCGGAGAGACTGCGGGAGATGATCGCGCCCTTCGGGGATTTGGGACGGAATATCGCGGAGTTGGGGATCGGGACGAACGATAAGGCCAGGGTGACCGGCGTGGTTTTGGAGGACGAGAAGGTGATGGGCACGGTCCACGTGGCCTTGGGGGACAATGCCTCGATGGGAGGAATGGTGCACGCGCCGATTCATCTCGACGGCGTGTTGTTAAAGCCGACCCTCGTGGTGGATGGAACCGTGGTCGTGGAAGCGGGAACGCTGGTGATTTGAAGATCGGGCGGAGAAAAGGAAGAGGCTGTGTAGAATACGTGATTTGGGTCACAGGTTTATTCGGTGCAATGTGGTATCTTTTGGTAGTTTGTTATTGGTCGGTTGTCACTCAATTTGCAGAGCAACATGCAAGTTCAACATGCAAGATGCAAAAGGTAGAAAACAGTATGGCGAGTTCGAACGTTTCAGCGAAGAACCATTTTGCAATTTGTAATTTGCATTTTGAGCTTTTCATTTTTTATTACTGTTCGCGGAGGAACCGGTGACCCAACGTATTTCGAAAAAAGAGACTTCGCTTCGTCTCCCGGATTTGCCGGCGCTCGGCGGGTTGAGGTGGTTTCGGCGGAAGGCCCTGACGGGTGGCGAGCAGGCGCGGGCGCGTTTCCAGGTGCGTCTGATGGGGGTGATCCACAGCGGGGGTTTTGGGGCGATGCTGAGGGTGATGGAGCAGGCGAAGGAGCAATTTTTCCAAAGTCCGTCCCGGTTCGATGCAAAGGAGTCCTTTCGCCTGTTCGAGAATATGATCAACTTGGTGAAGATTCGGGAACGGCAGGTGATCACAGCCTCTAAGGACGTGCCGGAGGGAAGAGGGAATCAAGAGCTGGCCAAGGCTCGATTGAGGTTGGACAAGGCCCGGGAGGATCTCAGGGAGATCGTGTGCTCTGCGGCGCGAAACGAGCTTCGGGATCACGGTTTCAAACACGCGGAGGTTGCCCGTAGAAAATTCGACGGCATCGGCGTGGGCGGAGAGAAACGGCTGTTTGAGGAGATCGAACGAGGTGTTCGGGCCAAATTTGTGGCGCTTTATCCGGAGTTGGATCCGTCCTGTCTGACGAAGATTGGGCAGGTTGTGGAGGATGCCCGCCCCGATTTGGAGAAGTGGCTGTCCGTGCAGCGTCCCCGGAAGGAAGCCCCCCTCGTTGCCACGCTTCCGCAAGAGGACAGTGATGAACCGGGATGGGAAGCTTCGCAGGTCCTTTCGGCAGCTGGACATGGTCCGGCATGCGGGCGTGGTTTCGAATCGCGCAGCAGGTATCGAAGCGCCCAACTCAGGTTGGGACGCGTCCTCGACATTCGGGGCTGACGTGACCTTTTTCACAGAAAAAGGAGGCCATCTGGATAGGACTTGACTTTTGTGTCGAAATAAGCTATCTTAGCGTCATTCTCTTCAGGCGCAACGCTCCCCTTCGACCGAGATGTATCATGCCAAAGTTCAAATGCCAAGAGGAAGCTCATTAGTCAGGTAGTTTTCGACAGGAGTGTTTTCTGGTATTTGGGTTTTGGCATTTGTTGTTTTGCCCCTTCGGCTGATAGGGCGGTTTACGGTCTCTGGCTCACGCCGCACGCCCAGCCCAATCTAGAAAAACAGAAGGGAACTACTCAGGAACAAAGCCAGCAGGAAAGTGAGGGGATTGCAAAATTAAAAATCCACTTACCACTCACCACTTACCAGAGGTCAGGAGACCCACTATGTTACAGAGAATAGGCATGTTGGTGCTTGTGTTGGTCTACATGTGCTTCGGAATCGGATGTTCGATCCCGAATGAGCCGGAAGCACCGACCTGGGATACCCGGTTCGTGATTCCCATCGCGGATTACACGTACGAATTTGAGGAAATGTTGGAGGAAGTCTCCGACATCAAGGATGAAAGCGGCAACCAGATTCTATTTGCGGAGGGAGATACGCTTTTCGTGATTCAGTATGACACCGAGCGTCCGGAGAGCTTTGAGGTGTATCAAAAGTTGGAGATGGATCCCTTAGTGAAGGAAAGCTATCGTCAGGAGATCGGAGATATTATTATTGACCTTGAGGAACGGAACGACGCTTCTTTTCCTTTCCGTGATGTGTATAGCCAAGAGGATTTTGAAAAGCAGAAAGGAGAAGAACGTCCCATTCCGGCGATCACCTTTGAAGATACCACCGGCTTGGCCATCGGGAGGGAGCAAAATTTTTACAGAATGTTGATTGAAGAAAAGGAGGGTACCAATGAAATCAAGTTCCACTTGCACAATGCGCTCCCTGTTGACATCGCCAATCTGGCGGTGCTCTTGCTGAGCGAGAAGGGACACGAAGACTTTGTTACCGGAGAACGGAAACCTCCTATGAGTTTCATCTCCGGCGGCTATGTTACGGATGTCCCCAGAGAGATGCGGGCCGGAGAGTACGTGGAAGTGGTGCTGCCTCTTTACGGCAAGACGATCCCCAGAGACGTGGTCTTCAAAATAGAGGGATATACGCATCAGAGAGGAAGCATGGCTACGGTTGATACGACCTTTTCTATTCCTGTGGGTGTAGATCCCGCTACGGGCGAGGTGGTTTATCAGGATACGACCGTAACCTTACTGGAGGATACGGACGATTGGGTGGAAATCAACGAGGACTTACTCAACGCCTCCATAACGATGGAGATGATGGTATCGAAATTGGAGGCGAAGAAGGTGGAAGCGCGTATTCCGGCGCAGTATTCCTCTGACGAGAATACGTTCGATTTGACAAATCCGCAGATGACGATTCAGAGCGCGAAGCTCGCTCAAGGTAAACTACTGTTCGACATATCCAGTTATATGCCCGTGGATACCGAGATCAGGGTTGATCTGCCGGAGTTTGGGCGTACCGAGACGATTTATGTCCCGAAAAAACAAGGAGAACGGATCACCACGAAGACGGCGATCATGGATTTTGCAGGCGAGACGCTTTCCTTCCCGGACACGTCACGCCAGGAGTTGACCTATCGTGTAGAAGTGGTTACTTCAGAGGAAGAACGTGCCATTATGTCGAATGAGGATTTCATTGACATAAACGTCCGCAGTGACCTCTTTATGGTTGATGAGCTTACCGGATACCTGGGAGGTAAGCATGATATTCCAACGATGACGCAGGAGGTTCCCTTAGGGGACATGCCGGAAGGTTTGGAAGACGGTATTTCCTTCAAAGAAGTGCGTCTTGATGTCCAGTTTTACGTGGATATGGGTGCCTCCGATGTCCCCATGATGGCACATCTGGAGATTGTAGGGAAAAAAGAAGATGGGAGAAAGAAGGGGTTCGTTGTAGAAGAGGCGATTTCAAAGAGCGGTACCTATATCGTAGATATTCCATCCAAAAAGGCCACTGAGTTGGTGAATCTGATGCCGGATTCCATTCAGGTTGCGGGATATGTGAGTATGATGAAGGGAGAATTGAGTACTTTCTCTGCGGGTTCCGGTTTCCAGTTTGGGGGCACGGTAAAGGATATCCGGGTAAGTTTAACGATGCCTCTTATCTTCAGGCTCAAGCCGATCTCCATGACGATCGGGGAGGTCGAAGAAGTGGAGATCGAAGAGGAGATTCGGGAGCTGTTCGAGCGGGATGATGTGAAAAAGGTGCGTTTGCTCGGCGAAATCAACAACCGGAATCCTTTGAGTGGCAGAGGGCTGGTTTTGATCAGCACGGATCCCACGTCTTTCGATTCCACGGCAACCCTTGCGGCGCGGGCAAGTATTGATACGCTGATGGATCTTAATCTGCCTCAACCGCGTTTTGACGAGGAGGGAACCATCGTGGAGAAGGGGACGGCTGCGGTGAGCGTGGTGTTGGATTCGTCTGACTTCGAGCACTTTCAGCATTCCCCGATCTTTATCAAAACCGAGGTAGCGTTGGATAGTACCGATGTGGGTCTGAATAAGGACGGTTGGGTATTTATCAACCCTTCGGAGGATTTTATCAACATCAAACTCCGGGCGGATGTGGAAGTCCGGGTGGACGTGGATCGTTTGACGGAGTGAAAATGCAGGGATCAGGGATCGGGGGTCAGGGTCAGGGCTGCGAGTAGCTTTCCGACTTCTGATTTCTGACTTCTGATTTCTGACTTCTGATCAAGGAGGGTATTATGCGAAAGTTACGTTTTTTCTGTTTGCTGTGGTTGCTGTTTTTTATGGGGACCGGATCCGCGTGGGCGGCCGGGGAGTCGAATGCGCGGAGTATGGGGATGGCCGGAGCCTACACGGGAGTGGCTCGAAATCTGGATGCGCTGGATTGGAATCCGGCCAATCTGGGGCTTTCCGGGGGGCGGTCGGTGGTCGTGGGATTGCCGAGCATGGGATTTGAGTTCGGGAATAATGCGTTCTCGACGGACGTGTATGAGCGTTACAATGGCAAATATCTGACGGAGAAGGATAAGTCGGACATTCTGGATCGCATTCAGGACGGCTGGCGGTTTGATACCTCCTTCCGATGCGATGTCTTGGGACTTTCGGTGGGACGCGTAGGGGTGAAGCATTGGGTGGAGTTTGCCTCGGATTTCTCGCTGACGCAGGCGCCGTTTGAGCTGCTCTTTCGGGGGACGGAAGTGGGAAAAACGATCTCTTTGGACGATCTGGGGGCGGAACTCGCGCTGTTGGACGTGACGGCGCTTTCCTACGCGCATTCCATCCCCCTTTCGCTCGTTGCCTCAGAGACAGAACGGTTTGGGATCACCGAACTTGCGGTGGGAGCCACGGTAAAATACATCGTGGGAGGTGCATACGCGAAATTGGAGACTCCTGAAGGACGATTGGAGTTCGACGAATATGTGATGCACGGGAATGGGGAAGCGTGGGTAGAGACCGCGGGTGTGACGTGGAATCTCGGCACGGACAAGGAGGATGAGGATCCGGATTTTCACGCGGGGAAGATCGGCGGGGGATTCGCGCTGGATCTCGGAGCGGCGGCGGTGTTGGATAATAATCTGACGGTGAGCGTGGGACTTTTGAACCTCGTCGGAGGAATGACGTGGGATACGGATTGTGAGCGGGCGGTGTTTTCGTTTCAGGCGGATTCGCTGAACGTGGTCTCGGTGGCGGAGGATACCACGGATGGAGATGCGCTGTACGTGTCGTCCGATACATCGTACAGCATCGGATCGTTCGAGTCGAACGTTCCGGCGGTGCTGAACGTGGGGGTGGCCTATCGGCTGAACATGGAGGAGAACGGACTTCTGGGGATCCATCCGTCGCCGTGGCTGGTGAAGGATGTGGTCGTGGCAATGGACTGGCGGCAGGGCTTCTCCAACGGATTGGGCGTCTCCACCACGCCGCGGATCGCCCTGGGGATCGAGAACAAGACGCTGAAAGGCGTTATTCCCCTCCGATACGGATTGGCGTTCGGAGGAAGTAAGGACGTTGTGCAGACTGTGGGATGGGGGTTGTACCTGAATCCTTTCAGGTGGGACACCGCATGGGAGAATCGGGGCCATTGGCCGTTCGTTTCGAGCAAGGGATTTTCTTGGGCCACGAGGTTTCAGCTTGCGTTTTGAGGGAAGAGGCAAAAAGGAACGCATCGCGGAGACGCAAAGGCCGCAAAGAAAAGGCAGAAGAGGCAGAAAAGGCAGGTTAAGGTAGAGACAGACAGACGGAGATGTTGAGTGTTCCTAACCTCAACCTCAACCTCAACCTCAACCTTCCGTGAAGTCCTTTGCGCGCTGCCGTGCCTTTGTGGTGAGATTCGAGGATAAGATGGCGGATGCGCTGAATGCCTTGGAGAAGCAGTTTCTTACCTATTGCGGGAAACGGGGGGAGATGGTTGCGCCGGAGGAGTTGGCGGCGGTGCTTTCCGGCTTGGCGGAAGGACGCCGGGCCTTGTGGTTCGATCCGAGAACGCTGAAACCGGAGGAACGGAAGTGCTATAAAAGCTTCCGAGGTCGCGTTTCGAGGTGCATCCGTACTCTCTTCGAGAAGGGCTACGCGGACATCGGGAACGAGGACACGTATGGCGAGGGGATCAAGCGGTATTACGCCCGGATCTGGGAGGCGCAGCAGAAGAAGTCCTATTGGCTTGGAGAGGATTCGCCGGAGTTCGTGGAGCGCACGATTGCGTTCAGTAAGGAGTTGATGGAAACCACGGACTTCGACTTTGCCAAACAAGAACTTGGCGGCAAGATCGAGTGGGTGGGATTGACCGGGGGAGGGACGAAAAAGGCGAAGGAACTGTAATGCAGATTTCAGATTTCAGATTTCGGATTTTGGATTGAAAAACCAACAATTGCACCGCAGAGACGCAGAGAACGCAGAGAACTTCAAAACCTTTTTTGGATTTTTTCCGCGTCCTCTGCGTCTCTGCGGTGATCATTTTGAAAATCCGCAATCCGCAATCCGAAGTGAGGAGGTGTCATGTCGAGAATCAAACTTTCGGTATGTAATGAAATGTTCGAGGGATGGGAGATCGAGAAAGTGTTCCGATACGCGGCGGAGTTGGGGTACGACGGCGTAGAAATTTCGCCGTTTACGCTGGCGGATTCGGTGACTCAGATCGCGCCGGAGCGCAGGCGGGAGATCCGTCGGGTGGCCCAGGAGGCGGGCGTGGAAATCGTGGGCCTGCACTGGCTGCTGGTGAGTCCGAAGGGGCTGTACATCAATCATCCGGACGATGCGATTCGTCTGAAGACGCGGGATTATATGATTGCGCTCATCGAGTGCTGCGGCGATCTCGGCGGCAAGGTGATGATCGTGGGATCGCCCAAACAGCGGGATGTGCTGGAAGGCGAGACGTACCGGGATACGTGGGAGCGGACCTTGGACGTATTTGGGGCGTGTCTTCCGGCGGCGGAGCGATGCGGCGTGACGCTTTGTTTGGAGCCTTTGGATGGAGCGCAGACCAATTTCATCACGGATACGGCGGAGGCGGTGCGGATGGTGGAGGAGATGGCGCATCCGAATTTCCAGACGATGGTGGATGTGCGCAGCGCCAGCTTTGGCGAGCGCGAAACCATCGCGGAGGTGGTCCACCGGGTGAAGGATCATCTAAGGCATTTCCACGCCAACGATGCCAATTCTCTCGGGCCGGGATTCGGCGACGTGGAGTACGCGCCCATCGCGGAGGCCTTGAAGGATGTGGGATACGAGGGCTACGCGTCGGTGGAGGTGTTCGACTTCACGCCGGGGCCGAAGGAGATTGCGTCTAAGAGTCTGGCGTATTTGAGGAAATTCTTTTAGACCTTTTTTACCGCGGAGACCGCAAAGAGCGCAGAGAAAGAAAAAAACCAGGTTAAGGTTGAGAAGGGCGGTGATGGGTGATCTCAACCTTAACCTCAACCTTTGTTTTGTCTGAAGTTCTCTGCGAACTCTGCGTGCTCTGCGGTAAAATATAGAAAGAGGGGGATCGGATATGAAAAAGACCATCTTGACGGTGAAGGCAGGAGAGCACGACCGGCGCTATTGTCCGGTGACGGGCGTATTGGAGGGAAAGATTGATGCGTCGAAGGGATTGGTGCTGAAGGAGAAGGCTACGGGATGCGAAGTTCCGTGTCAATCGGAGGAGACGGAAGGCGGCACGCGGTTGTGGTGGATTCTGGATAATCTCTCCGCCGGTCGGGAGCGGGAATACGAGGTGTCCGAAGGCGAGCCGGGCGCGTGCGGCGGCGTAACGTGCGTGGAGCGGGAGGATCGGATTGACGTGGCGATCGGAGGGGATGCGTTTACGTCCTATCACTTCGGAAGTTCCTGGGCGCGGCCTTTTCTTTCTCCCATACTGGGGCCATACGGGCTGCCGATGACGCGGCGCTTGGCTACTCCGGAGGATGAGGGAAACAAAGAGATGGATCATCCCCATCATCGCTCATTCTGGGTGGCGCACGGCGCGGTGAACGGAGTGGATAATTGGAGCGAGGAAGAAGGGCATGGGAAGACGCTGCACCGGTCGTTCGACGCCTTGACCGGCGGCCCGGTGCTGGCGCATATCCGTGCGCTGGGGGATTGGATGAGTCCTGAGGGGGAGAAGGTGTTGGAGGAGCATCGAGACCTGCGGATCTACAATCTGCCTTCGTGGTGTCGGGTGGTGGATATGGAGGTAGCGCTCACGGCTACGGAGAAGGATGTGTTTTTCGGGGATACGAAGGAGGGCGGGATCGCTTCGGTGCGGGTAATGCCCTCGATGGAGGTGCGGCATACGGGGAAGATCGAGAATGCGCACGGAGGGGTCAACGAGGACGAGACGTGGGGCAAGCAGGCGATGTGGTGCGATTATTCGGGATGGACGGATGGCCGGCAGGTGGGATTGGCCCTGTTCGATCATCCGCATAGTTTCCGCTTTCCCACGTACTGGCACGTGCGGGATTATGGATTGATGACCGCGAATCCCTTCGGTCTGTCTCATTTCAAGAACGATCCGAATCAGCGGGGCGATCATACCTTGAAGCAGGGCGATTCGATGGTTTTCCGGTACCGGATGTTTCTCCATCCGGGGGATGCGACGGAGGGGAACGTGGGGGAGAAATACCACGATTTCGTGAATCCGCCCGTGGTGTGCGCAGCGAAGTAAGGTGAACCTCGAAATGCCTCGACTGACTCTGTTTGTCGGTCGGGGCATTTTTTATAGGGATGCGCTGACTCGGACAGAGAGGTGGGCTGATAAACGCTCCACGCGGAAGGCGAGCATCCGGATTGCGCCGCCGGCTTTGGAGTTCCATAGGCCGATAGAAGCGAAAAAGGCTTGACAAGACTCGGAAAAAATGGTACTATTGACCTTGTTTGGAAGCAGAGCGGACCTCATTTTTATGGGCTTCCCGTGAGGGGGTGCCCGATGGGATGGTCGGAGATCCCGGTGGTCTATTATCAAGTGCCTGAGGCGGAGCGAGCGTTTACGCAGTTTTTCACCGTAAGAGGGGAACGTGGCTATTGAAAACGAAAAAGCAGCCGTGAACCGAACCGCGGATCGTGCTGGGGATATCGCCGGGCGGGAAGGGATGCAGTCCGGGCGTTGGGAGGAGGTCTTCCAGGGGGTCAATCAGCCTATTTTGATTTTGGACCCGGATCACGTAATTCTGGAAGCAAATCGCGCGGTGCAAGAGGCCACCGGACTCTCCGAAAAGGACCTCCGGGGGAAGACGTGCTATCAAGTTTTTCATGACGCCGACGAGCCTCCTCCCGGCTGCCCGCTGGTAGCGATGCGTGTCTCTGGTCGCCCTGAGACCAGCGAGATGGACGTGGAGATCCTCGGGCGCATGTTTCTTGTGTCCGTTACGCCGTTCTTCGACGAACATGGCCCTCTGGAAAGAATTGTCCACGTCGCTACCGACATCACCGAGCACAAACGGGCGGAGGAGTCCCTCCGGCAGAGCGAAGAAAGGTTCAAGGAACTTGCGGATCTATTGCCGCAAACAGTTTTTGAAACGGATATAGAAGGAAATCTTACATTCGTAAACCAACAAGCGTTTTACGCTTTCGGTTATTCCCGGGAGGATTTTGATAAAGGAATTCATGCACTTCAAACATTGATCCCGGGAGATCGAGTTAGAGCGAAAGAGAATATCCGGAGGGTATTAAGCGGAGAACGGATTGGCGGTGAGGAATATACGGCACTGAGGAAAGACGGCAGCACTTTTTTCATTATCATATACTGCGATTCCATAATTCAAGAAAGCAGACCCGTTGGTTTGAGAGGGATTATAATTGACATCACCGAACGTAAGCAGGCCGAGGAGTCCCTGCGGCAGAGCGAAGAACGCTACCGGACCATGATCGAAAATGCCAATGATATGATCTGGATGTTAGACACCGAAGGTCGTTTTACGATCTATAACCACCAAGCGGAAATCATTAGTGGATACAAGTTGGAGGAATGGGAAGGAAAATCGTTTGCTCCACTTATTCATCAGGATGATCTGGAAATGGTAAGTGAAGTTTTTCGCAAAACCTTATCGGGAGAACCTCAGCACTATACAGTAAGGTGTTACAAAAAAAGTGGTGAGTTGTTTATCCTTTCCATCAACACAACACCTGTTTATGAAAAGGGCAAGGTCGTAGGAACGGTGAGCTTCGGACGCGACATCACCGAGCGCAGGCGGGCGGAGGAGGTGCTGGCTCACGAGCGAGATTTGCTGCAAGCGCTGATGGACAATATGCCGGACACCATCTACTTCAAGGATACCGCCTCTCGTTTTACGAGAATCAACAAAGCGCAGGCTCAGGTGCTGGGGGTACGCGATCCTCAGGAGGTCATTGGAAAGACGGATTCCGATTTCTTTGCCGACGAACATGCCCGTGCGGCTTACGAAGACGAGCAAAAGATGGTTGAAACAGGGGAGGCCCTGATCGCCAAGGAGGAGAAAGTCCGGAGGGCGGACGGAACGTTTCGCTGGGTTTCCGCCTCCAAAGTGCCGATCAAAGATGCAGCGGGGCATGTCACGGGAATCGTAGGCATATCCAGAGACATCACCAAGCGCAAGCAGGTGACAGATGCGCTGCGGGAGAGCGAGGGACGATATAGGACATTGGTAGAAGGTCTGGAAGATGTAATTGTCAGTTTTTTGCCGGATGGGACCATTTCATATTGCAGTCCGAATGTGAAGGATTTCGGAGGCTATGATCCGGAAGAAGAAATCGGACATCATTTCAGTAAATATATTGCGGATGAAAAAGTAAAACAACAATTGCGGGAACTGTTTCAAGAGATCACCAGGATAAAAAAACCAGTGACTTTTGAGTTTCTTTACCGGCCGAAAATCAAAGCCCCTTTTTATGTAGAAGCAACGGCAAGTCCGATCATCAGCGAGAAAACAGATGAAATTGTCAGCATCCAATGTATTGTACGCGACATCACCGAGCGCAAGCGTTCGGAAGAGCAGCTCAGAACAGAAAGAGACAAGGCACAGCAGTATCTTGATGTGGCTGGAGTGATGATAATCGCCCTGGACGCTCACGGTGAGATTACGCTTATAAACACCAAGGGTTGTGAGATACTGGGCTACGGTCAAAAAGAAATTCTTGGGAAGAACTGGTTCGATGGTTTTCTGCCGCGGGGGCGCGTGGATAAAGTAAAATCCGTTTATGGTAAGCTCATGAAAGGGGAGATCGAGCAGGTCGAGTATTATGAAAATCCGATCCGGACCAAGACGGGTGAAGAGAGAATCATCGCATGGCACAATTCGTTGCTTAGGGATGCCACGGGGAGGATTATCGGCCTCTTGAGTTCCGGAGAGGATATCACCGAGCATAAGCGCCTGGAAGCCCAGCTGCTTCAAGCGCAGAAGATGGAGGCGGTCGGGCACTTGGCCGGTGGGGTGGCGCACGATTTCAACAACATCCTGACGGTCATACTCGGATATGCAGCGTTCATCCAAAGAACCCTGTCATCGGACGACGAACTGTTTCAAAACCTGGAACAGATTCGCAAGGCGGGCGAAAGGGCCGCCGTTCTGACCCGCCAACTCCTCGCCTTTAGCCGCCAGCAGATTATGCAGCCCAAAGATCTGAATATCAACGAGGTGGTTGACGGCCTGCTGAAGATGATCCGGCGTGTGATCGGTGAGGATATGGATCTCCAGTTCATATCCGGACGCCAGTTGGGCACGGTGCATGCCGATCCGGGGCAGATCGAACAAGTCCTGATGAACCTGTGCGTGAACGCCCGGGATGCGATGCCGCAAGGGGGCACGTTGACCCTCGAAACGGAGAACGTGCTGATCAGCGGCGCATACCGAAAAACGCATCCCTGGGCGAACGAGGGGCGCTATGTCCTCATCAGCGTCACCGACACGGGGCACGGCATGGACGAGGAGACCCGGAGCCAGGTTTTCGAGCCGTTCTTCACCACCAAAGAGGTGGGCAAAGGAACCGGTCTGGGATTGGCCACGGTGTACGGGATCGTCAAACAGCACGACGGCATGATCAACGTGTATAGCGAAGTGGGCAAAGGGACGACGTTCAAGGTCTATCTGCCCATAGTTGAGCGCCCGGCTGAGGAGGTTGGGAACAAGATCGAGGGCCCGGCTCGGGGTGGGACGGAGACCCTCCTTTTCGCCGAGGATCATGAATCGCTTCGAAGGATGACTGTGGAACTGCTCGAAACGGCAGGGTACACGGTCCTTGTCGCCACGGATGGACAGGAGGCGGTGGAAGTGTTCGAGGCGCACGCCGACCAGATCTCCCTCGTGCTGCTCGATGTGGTCATGCCGAAACTCAGCGGTCGGGATGCCAGCGACCGGATCAGGGCGATCAAGCCGGACGTGCGCACCCTGTACACCAGTGGATACAGCGCCAATGCGATCCATACACGCTTTGTTCTCGACGAAGGGATCGAGTTGATTCAGAAGCCCTATGATATGCAGGTCCTGCTGCGCAAGATCAGAGAGGCGCTGGACAGGAAGTGACCGGCGCGATCCCGGCCTTTGGCGGGGTGTCCTAACCACCGGGAAACAGAGAGGTTCGTTTTATGGCGCGCGTTCTTATCGTGGATGATGACGATCAAGTTCGTACGGTGTTCAGGAAAGCCCTGGAGGCCGGCGGCTATCAGGTCACGGAGGCACCAAACGGCCGGATCGGGGCCAGGCTTTATCGTGAGTCCCCCTCCGATCTGGTTATCATGGACCTCATTATGCCGGAGCAGGAGGGGTTGGAGACGATCACAGAACTTCGGCGGGATTTTCCCGAGGTGAAGATTATCGCCATCTCCGGAGGCGGGCGCGGGGGCGCCGCGGATTATTTGTCTGTGGCCCGTAAGCTCGGTGCGATGCTTGCCCTGGAAAAACCCATCACACCCGGGGCGCTGCTCGATGAGGTTAACCAACTCCTCGGCCGGTAAGATCGCTGAGTGTGGGGTTTCGGTCTATAACGTGTGGCTGGAACCGGTTTTTTTGATGATGAGAGAAATTAGTCTCGTCTTGGGCGGACGTTCCGCATGCCTAACTTTCGTCCGGTATATGAAACCCCGAACCGGGTATTGAGAGATGAAGCAAATGGATGAGAACATAAGAGATCTGGCGAATCAAGTAAAGCAATGTCTGATCGAGACCTATGGAGAAAAGATCAAACAGGTTATACTATATGGTTCTCACGTAAGGGGGGAAGCTACGAGGGATTCAGATGTGGATATACTTGTAGTGGTTGATGGGTCTCTCAATCCTCTCGATGTTAGAAAAGGCTTGAGCGATCTTTTGTTTGACATCCTTCTTGAAGAAGGTGAGCTTGTGTCCGTTATCGCCCTTCCCGAACGTTTCTTTGATAATTACAATTCTCCTTTTATGTTGAATGTGAGGAGAGAGGGGCTGGCCGCATGAAAGAAATAAGGGACCTGATGAACAAAGCGGAGAAATTTATGGGCACAGCCGAACATGCTTTGAGTATGGGGGATTATGACTCCTGCGTTTCGAGGTGTTATTATGCGATGTTCTTTATGGCGGAAGCAGGGCTTCTTACAAGAGGTCTGAGCGCCTCCTCTCACAAAGGCGTAATAAGCTTGTTTGGGCGGCATTTTGTAAAGACAGGACTATTTGAAAGGGCATTGGGAAAAGCACTGAATGATGCCTATGATAAAAGGCTGATCGGAGATTATGGAGTAGGTTTTATGGTAACTCAAGAGGAGGCAACCGATTTGTTGGAAGCAGGCCGGCATTTTGTCAGGGAGCTAAGCGTTTTCCTGAAAGACGGCTGAAAACAGCAGGGCAACGTGTCGGCAAAACATAACCAAACACCAGGGAGGATGAAAATGAAATACGCTGTTGGCAACTATCGTTTTGACGTGAAGGAGTTTTTCCCGAAGCGCGTGATGAACAAAATCACGGAAGTGCGGGTGGATCGCAGGGAGGTCATTCAAATCGAGGCGGACGCCCGAAAGCGCAGAGCCTCTGTTACGAAGGACGGCAAGCTGACCATCCTGGCGTGCGATCATCCGGCGCGGCGGATCACGAAGTCCGGGGACGACGAGCTGATTATGGGCAACCGGCAGGAGTATCTCGGGCGGATTCTCCGGGTGGTGACGGATCCGGAGTTCGACGGGGTGATGGGCACGCCGGATATTTTGGAGGA
>JAUWMS010000580.1 GCA_030613045.1 Candidatus Latescibacterota bacterium
CTTCCTTAAAGCGCCTCAGGGAAGCCACTTCCCCTTCGTAGATGACCACGTGGTCCCGGAGCACCCGCGCGGATGCGTTTCGAAGGATGTTGCCGGATTGCACAAAAGATCCGGCGATTACACCAGCCGAAGGAACCCGGAAGATCTCCCGAACATGGGCCGCGCCGAGAATTTTCTCACTAATCTCCGGGGGAAGCAGGCCGGACAAGGCCGCCTTCAAATCCTCCACGGTTTCGTAGATCACCCGATACAGCCGAATGTCCACGTGTTCTCGGGCCGCCATCTCCCTGGCCCGCACATCCGGTCGTACGTGGAAGCCGATCACAATCGCATCCGAGGCAGCGGCCAACAGTACGTCGGACTCGGAGATGGCGCCCACCCCCTGATGGATCACTTTGATGCGCACCTCCTCCGTGCTCAATTCTATCAACGCGTTGCTCAGCGCTTCCACGGAGCCGTCTACGTCGGCTTTCAGGATCAGGCCAAGATCCCTGATCTCTCCCTCCGCGATCCGACGGTTGAAGTCCGCCAGCGTCATGCGGCGTGCCCTCCGACGGGAGTCGTGTTCCGCCTTCAGTTGTCGGCGCTTTTGGCTGATTTCGCGGGCTTTTCGTTCCTCTTCCATGACGATGAACGAATCCCCGGCCTGCGGCACGCCTTCAATGCCCAAAACCTGCACCGGAGACGAAGGCTCCGCTTCTTCTACGCGTTGTCCCCGCTCGTCCAAAAGGGCTCGAACGCGACCGCTGTGCAACCCTGTGACGAAGGCATCGCCCACCCGCAACGTCCCATCTTGTATTAAAACGGTTGCCACCGCACCACGCCCGGGATGCAACTCGGCCTCGATGATAACGCCCCGCGCCTTTCGATTCGGGTTGGCTTTTAACTCCAATAACTCCGCCTCCAGAGTCACCATCTCCAAAAGCCGATCTATGCCCTCCCCGGTTTTGGCCGATATCTCCACCGCGATGGCCTTCCCCCCCCATTCCTCCACCAGGATCCCGCGATGGGAAAGCTCCTGACGAATACGCTCCGGATCCGCCGTGGGCAGATCCGTTTTATTGATGGCCACCACAATAGGCACCTCGGCTGCCTTGGCATGGTCTATCGCTTCCACGGTCTGGGGCATTACGTGATCGTCCGCCGCCACGACCAGAATAACAATGTCCGTCGCCTGCGCCCCTCTCGAGCGCATCGCCGTGAACGCCTCGTGGCCCGGGGTATCCAGAAAGGCGATCTTTTTGCCCTCCAGCATCACCTCGTACGCCCCGATATGCTGCGTAATGCCTCCGGATTCTCCGGCCACTACGTTCGTCCGCCGGATGGTATCCAACAGCGAGGTCTTTCCGTGATCTACATGTCCCATCACCGTGACCACGGGGGCTCTTGGAAGCTGCGGTCCGGCTTCCTCTTCTTCTTCCCCGGCGAACAGATCCTCGGTATATTCCTCCAACACCTCCACATCGTACCCGAATTCATCGGCCACCATGGTGAGGGTATC
>JAUWMS010000462.1 GCA_030613045.1 Candidatus Latescibacterota bacterium
AGCCGTACCCCTTCGATCTTCGGTTTTGGGAGTTCCAAACGCACCCAATCGGACACCTCCGGCCCGAACTCGGACCCCGCCACCCCTTTGGTTAGCTGCGCCGCCGCCGGAGCAAACACGTCCCGGCCGTGAAACGTAGCGCTCACCTCGGGCCGCATCAAATCCCGATTGGTGATCGCCACCACGCGCCGAACCGTCCCCGTCTCGTCTAACCATCCGAATAGCCCGTTGTCCGGCCCGACAAAGCAGTACCGCTCCGTCTCCACGATGATCGCCTTCCGCTCGCTTCCGACACCCGGATCCACCACAGCCACGTGGATCGTTCCCGCCGGGAAATAGGGGCAGGAGTTCCGAAGCACGAGCGCCGCCTCCTCAATATCATGCGGCGGGATCTCGTGCGCGATATCCACGATCCGAACATCGGGATGGATCCCGAGCATCACGCCCTTCATCGCTCCCACGAAAGGATCGCGTGTTCCAAAATCCGTGGTAAGCGTGACAATTGAGGAACACAGTGTGGTAAAAAAGTGTTCCTTCCCTCGACGCACCGACTTTTGCTCCTCGTCCATGCTTTTCCCCAAACGCGAACCGGAAGATGGGAAGGCGCACACCGTCCAACCGACGCCTCCCCTATTCGTCTATATCCTGCGAATAGTCCATCGGCACGTATTCGTTGTCGGAGGACACCTTCAACTCCACCATCCATCCCTCCATCGGCTTGCCGTTTACCTGGATAACCTTTCGCCGCTTGTTCAGGATGACATCCTGCCGGTCCACCGCACACGTGTCCGTACAAAAAACCCACTCGGTTCGCACACTTTTGGTCATATCGTCTCCTCGGTTCCATGTGTTCGGACGACTACGTCTCAGTACCTTCGAAATCCCGCCGCACCGCCTCCATCAGATCGGGTTGGGTGAACAGATCCAGCGCGGTCAGCGCGAGCATTTTTGCGCCCGCGATCATAATCTGATAGCCCCGCTCGGAGTTGGACGCCTCCCTGAACGCCTCCGTATGCGCGGGCAGATCCGGGCCGATGGCGAGGTACGGATGCGCGGCCGGGATCACGCGACTCACATTGCCGATGTCCACCGAACCCATTCCTCCACTGCGGGGCGGTTCGCGGTGGAAGGGAGGCCGGTATAGCTTGCGCCGATCTCATAAAGCAGAAGTTAGAGGCCCAAAGGTCAGAGTCCCGGAGGCCAGACAACCCCTTCTGGTTTCTGGCTTTTTGAGAGTTGTGCTATGCTCACAGATGGTGCTGGGTTCCTGTTAGAAACGCCAGAATCCGTTCGCGTAGTTCCCTCTCTACGGGGCGCATGTCAGAACGCCCGATCAGATTGACCGCTTCGGTCGGATCGTCCACCACGTCGTACAGCAGATAGCCGCTTCCTGTGTCGTCCATCGCGTATTTGTATTGCTCCGTGCGAACCATAATGTCCTTATGGCCGGCGGTAACAATTTCACTGAACACCGCGTCCCGGTGCCGATGTTCGGGATTCTCCAGCACGGGCCAAAGCGATTGGCCAAAGCAGCGCGGGGACGGCTCGGCACCGATTGTCTCTACGAGGGTCGGGACCACGTCTATGGTGACGGTGAGGGCATCGCGTGTATCCCCGGCTTCGATGTGGCCGGGCCAACGGAGTATCAACGGCACGTGCACACTGGCATCATAGAACACCGACTTGTGGAGACGCCCGTGATCGCCGGCCATCTCCCCGTGATCGGACCAGAAGACGACCAGCGCATCCTCCCAGCCCTTGCGCTCGAACGCGGACAGGATCTCCCCAAACCAGTGGTCAATGAGGGAAACTTTTCCGTAATAGTTGGCCCGCACCCTCTGGATCTCGTCCTCTGAAAGCGCAGGATTCCCCGAAAGCTCCTCATGCGTGCTTGTCCTTTGAGGATTCCATAACTGCAGTTTATTGGACGGTATGGCAGGAGGCGTCCGGGCAGGATCGTACCTCGTTGCATAGCGGCCCGGCGCATCCCAAGGTTCGTGCGGCCCGCCAAATCCCACGAAGAGACATACCGATTTGTCCTCCTCGTACTCCTCCACAAACTTCACGGCCTGGCGCCCAATGTAACTGTCCATAAACTCCTCTTCGGGCAGCGGGCTGGGCCAGACTGCGATCTTCCCCTCCTGATTGGTTGCTCGCCGCTTGCGATAATCCTCCCGGAAAGCTTGCAACAGCCCTAACTTCTCCCACCGGTCTGTCATATACGAGTCCGTTCGCACCGTAGCCCAGGGGCCGGTGGTCTCGTGCACGTAGTCTAAGCCGCGGGTATGCATATAGTCCTCGCGGTCGCGCATGTGAAAGTCGCCGTGCACGTAGTAATGGGACTTGCCCACGTGGGCGGTGAAATATCCTGCGGCTTGCAGGTGATGAAAGCACGTCTCATCGTCACGGGGCATTTCCCCTCGGTTCGTCCACATGTGGTGATTGTGGGGATACAGCCCACTGATGAACGAGGCCCGGGCCGGCATGCAGATGGGGCAGACCGTATGCGCGTTGCTGAAGCGCACTCCTTCGCCGGCCAGTCGGTCCATATTCGGCGTTTGAATCAGCGGATGCCCGGCGCATCCCATCGTGTCCGCGCGCAATTGATCGGGCATCAGGATCAGCATGGGTGGACGTGGATTGGACATGAGGTTCCTCCCTGGAATTGTAGGGCGATTCTTGTGATCGTCCTCTTTGGGGCGAATACAAGATTCGCTCCAACTACCGCTCCGCCAATGGTCGCATATACTTGCTCTGTTCCAGATACCCTGCCGCATACCCGGTGGATATGTCCACTGCCACGCCCTGGCGTTCCCGGAAGGTCTCCAACTCCTTCATGCCTCGCTCCGAGTCCCCGTAGCGAAGCAGCTCCTGGCCGAGGTTATAGCGAGCCGCCGCATTCTTCGGCACTGCCTTCACCAGTTGGTCGTACTCCCGGATCGTCTCCTCGATCCCGTTTCTTCGGACAACTACGTCTCAGACCCTTCGAAATCCCGCCGCACCGCCGCCATCAGATCGGGTTGGGTGAACAGATCCAGCGCGGTCAGCGCGAGCATTTTTGCGCCCGCGATCATAATCTGATAGCCGCGCTCGGAGTTGGAAGCCGCCCGGAACGCCTCCGTATGCCCGGGCAGATCGGGGCCGA
>JAUWMS010000289.1 GCA_030613045.1 Candidatus Latescibacterota bacterium
GGGAAATACTCCACATTCACTCCCAAACAGGTGACCTTCCCTCCCAGTCCCTGAGAACCAATTCTTAACTCATTTATCTTTTTTAAAAGCTCACCTTCCAGTTGAGCGTAACGGGGATCCCTGTTGGATTGATTAATCGGCCTAAGAAGAGCTTTCTGAGCCAGTCGAGCCGACATTTCCAGTGTTCCTCCTATCCCTACTCCTACCACCACCGGAGGACAGGGATTGGCCCCGGCTTCCCTTACCGTTCTCACCACAAACTTTTTCAATCCCTCCTCTCCATCGGGCGCGGAAACGTCCTCGTACCCCTCGTCCCGCACCAAACCCCCCAACGAAGCCACAAGGTCCTTCTCGTCGTCCACTATTAGAATGCGAAATCGTGCCATTTTGTCTGTCTCCCCAATGAAGCACTTCCGCGTGGCGATAAATCGCCCCGCTACTTGAGCAAAGCCCAATGAATTGGGCTAACACCAACACCCCTGTTTACAGGGGTTCACAAACGGTGCGCGGGGAATTTATTCCCGCGCGTAGTAGTTTTCAAGCCTCTTTACAATTTTCGAGCGTCCCATTCAACCTTTTTTCAGCGTGTCGCTGCTTTTGGTCACGCACATAACCGACTAGATCTGATAAATTCCGTTTACCAAAAGTCAATGCTCCATATCCCTCTTGCCACTTGAATTGGGTATCCAATTTAAGTTCGTGATTGATAAAGTGAGATGAACTCCCTTTGAGTTTTTGAACTGCGGTGGCTATAGCAACTGTCGGTTCCAAGCTCAACACGATATGGATGTGATCTTCAATCCCATTAATTCCAAAGCAATGGTATCTATTATCCTTGCATTTATGCACGATATAACGATAAACATTTTCTTCAATATCTGCCGTCAAGAACCGAATCCTTTTCCACGTTGCCCAAATCACGTGGTAATATAACTCAGTGTAGGCTTTAGACATATCTTCTCCTATAATTCATCCTTCCGCGTGGCGATAAATCGCCCCGCTACCTGGGAAAAACCCAATGAATTGGGCTAACAGCAACAGCCCTGTTTACAGGGGTTCACAAACGTAGCGCCGGGAATTTATTCCCGAGCGGGGCTTCCAAGAGGCACCCGCACCACCACCTCCGCCCCTTCCCCCTCCACACTCTCCACCTCGATCTCGCCGCCGTGTCCCTCCACGATCCCCTTCACAATCGCCATCCCCAACCCGGTCCCCTTCCTCTTGGTCGTAAAATAGGGATCGAACAGCTTCCGCGCGGTCTCCCCGGACATCCCCACACCCGTATCCACAATCCCGACCCTCACATAGTCGCCCTCCGAAGCCGAAGACACCCGAAGCGTCCCCCCTTCCGGCATCGCTTCCACCGCATTTTTCACCAAATTCATCAGGACCCGCCGAAGCTGATCCTCATCCCCCATCACCGTGGGAAGTGACTCCGCCAACTCCGTACGCACCTCGATGTTTCGCTCCTCCATCCCATGCAGCCTCAGCACCTCCTCCACGATCCCGTTCAGATCACATGGAGTGCGCTTCGGCTCCGGCATCCGCGCAAACTCCGAAAACTCCGACGCCATATCCCGCAGACTTTCCACTTGGCGACGGATCGCCGCCGAACACTCGTCGAACAACCGGGCATACGCCTCATCGCTCCGATCCAATCTCCTCCCCAGCCGAACCATCGAAAGCTCGATCGGCGTCAACGGATTCTTGATCTCGTGCGCGATCCGCCGAGCCACGTCCCGCCACGCCGCCATCCGCTCGGCCTGCAACAGCTTCTCCCGATTACTTCGCAAATCCTCCGTCATCCGATTGAAGGACTCGATCAGCGCACCGATCTCATCCTTCGCCTCAGCCTCCACCCGGAAAGACAAATTTCCCCGCGCCACCTCCTGCGTGCCCTCCACCAACGCGGAGATCGGCCGGGTTATCCTCCGCGTGACGAAGACTCCGACTCCCGCACCTATGACGATCAGCAGCCCCACGACGCCGATGGACGCCAGCACGATCACGTACCGCCCTTGCGCCCGCAACGATCCCATCCGCCTGTAGATTCCCAAAGCCTCCGAAACATCCGCGATCCCTCCGATCAACTCGGAATCCAGCGTCCTCGAAACGACCACCCCCCCGCCTTTTGCCGAATCCAGCCGAATCACTCCACTCAACACATCTCCGTGCATCACCACCCACGGATCAAAACTGACCCTCCGTTCCCCCAAAAACACGCGCCCAAAAACCTCCGAATGCCCGATTTCCTCCGCCGAATCCAGGCGGTATGTCTCCCGCATCTCCTCCAAGCACCCCTTCAAAGGATCTCCGGCCTCCACCCGCTCCACAATCTCCCGAAGCACACTCCGAATCCCTTCCTCCTCCACGTGCCGCATCCGCTGAACCATCGTCAGCGACCGATTGAGCGCACGCTCCACCTTCTGACCCACCAGAAGGTCTAAACCCCGCGTCAAGAGCTTGCCTCCCACCCAACCCAATATAAGCGTCGGGATCAACAGGAGGCCCACGAAGGCCGCGGTCAATTTTAGCTGGAAGCGTGAGATTTTCATTCGGAAACCCACCACCCCTCTTACTACCGTGCGATAAACCGCACGGTTCGGCAACTGAGGCTTGTATCTGGCCCCGAACCGTGACGTTTACGTCACGGCGCAGGTTTATGATCCTGTTTCCCTCGAAAAAAGCGTCCGAACCTTCCCGATTATCGTCCCCGCAACAGCACCAACCTTCTCCATTTCCGATGCGGAAGTAATCGCATCCACCTGTCCCATCTTCGAATCATACTTTTGACCGACGGTGGTAAGGAGTATAACCTTCCCCTCGTCCTTCTCCGGCAGGCGCTTGAAGAACTTCCGCGCGTGCCGATTGAGCCGTCCTATCTTGCATGTGGTCACAATAACGAGGGCGCTATAATGCGCTATGGATTCATCTGTTAGGTTCTTCAGATCAATGATCTTCACATAACATGAATCCTTGTCGAGTCCATCCACAATTCCGGCGACCACCGCATCCTTGAACGCACTCTGCTGGGTCGCGATGAGCATCCGCTTCCCGCAGTCCTTATCGCCTCGCTCGATGACCTCCACCTGCGAGGCACAGCCCGCGAACACGAACATCACCAATGCCCCAACCAACCATCGGCTCTTCCTCATGGTGCATCCTTCTCGGTTTGGAGTGGCATCGTGTCAGAAAGCCCGGCGGCATAAAGATGGGCCGTGTCGTTGAGCCGCTCTATCGTATGCTCCCCCCATTGGTTCACGTCCAACACGCTGATACTCGTGGGCGACGCACCGAAGGAGACTTTGGACAACATCTCGATCTCCAATCTTAGCCACCAGGCGACCACGTTGCTTATCGTCCCCGCGTGGGCAATTAGAAGGAGCAGGCCGTCCCGGTGCCCGGAAAGACGATCCATAGTATCCGAAACTCTCGAATAAAAGCGTCGCCACGTATCCGCTTGGGGATAGGGCTGCCAATCGTGGAGCGGCTCGGTCGGCTCTCGAAAATAGAACTTCGCCTCTTCTTGTGTCATGCCCGCCGCGATGCCATTATTGAACTCCCTCAATTCCGGGACCGGTTCCGGAGTCCCCCCGATCTCCTTGCCCACGATCTGAGCCGTCTGAAACGCGCGCTTGAGATCGCTGGTAACCATCCGGCAAGGCATACCCTCTATCTCCCGCTTCAACCTCGCCCCAAGACAGGCGGCCTGCCGACGCCCCAACTCCGTCAAACCAGTATCCGTCCAGCCACCGGTCATGCCATTTACGTGATGTTCGGACTGACCATGTCGGATCAAGATCAATGAGGACATCGGATTTACCTCTCGCTTTTGGCAATGAGCAATAGGCTTTTGTTCATTGGAATTCAAAATTTCGGGACACCATTTTCCGCTCCGCCTTAATCTCCTCAATGCTCGGCAGGCTGAATTTCAAGTCTTCCGGCGGTTGCATCAAAACTGAATACAGAAAAGCGCCTTTTCTCGTTTTTCCAATTCAGAGAGTAAGGCATCCTTCACGCTTCTTGATTCTTCTATCACATCGGCGAATAGACTCTTATAGTAATCTATCCCCTCCTGTAAGTTGTTTTGAAAGGACTTAAAATATTTGATCTGTTTTTCCCGGAGCGGCTTGAGGCTTTCCGCCACCATGTTCCTCAGATAATCCACATACATATCCAATTCTTTGATGAACATATTGGGACGGTCGCCTTCGTTTATGATACTGATCCTGCCATAGATATGATCCACCATCTCCTGCAGCGAAACAATTTTTGAAAAATAAGCGATCGTCGGCCCCGGACAAATGGAAACCGCCTTCCCCTCTGTCGTGGTGTCTAAGTCATTCACCAACAAAGCCGCCGTGCCCAGTCCCACACAGATGCAGGATTTTTCCACAATTTTACTCAAGGCACGTTCATGTTCCTCCGGATCGAGGGATTTTTGCTCGAGTTCCACGATTTTTTTCTGTTGGTATTGGCGCGAAGCCATACAGATAGCTCGTTCCGTAAATTCTTTATTGCTGACGAGATATTTTTTTGGACACGCGCTTCCGGGGCGCCCGCTTTCTATGAGCCTCTGTTTTTCCGCATCTTTGGTATTGCCCCTTAAGCTGTTAAAAGGAACGCCGATAGGCGAAATATCACTGAGATAAAGATCTTCCTCTCGGGCCTCGCTCAACAATCGGAGTGTGGTCGAATCTACATTGCTGACTTCCGGGACCAAAAGGAAGGGCGATCCCCAT
>JAUWMS010000560.1 GCA_030613045.1 Candidatus Latescibacterota bacterium
GGTATCCGCCACCGCCTTGCAGCAAACCGTCGCGGCCCGTCCTCCACTGCGACCCTTCCGCTCCACCCCGTGCCCCCTGCCTCCGTGCTCGGCCAGCTCCAGCGAGGAAGCGATCCCGGAGATTCCGGCGCCGATCACCAAAACATCTTTACTCACCGACATGACCCCCTGTTTCTAATGATCAATGAACAATGAGCAATGAAGAATACTCCACCCCACCGCCCCAATTCGGGGAGGGGTGGAAGGGGATTGCTCATTGTCCATTATTCATTACTCATTGCAACGATATTCCGCCGACAACTCCAAAATATGCTGGGTGGAATCAGCCAAAGTTGTGCTCTGTTCCTTCAAATTCATTGAGCCATAAGTGTTTTCGGCATTGATCTGATAAGCTGTCGCCTCGTCCTTCATGATATTCGCCACCTCCGCACAAAAACGGAAATTCCCTTCCAAAACCCGATTTCCCTCCCCATCCTTCAGATCCCATTCGAACACCAGCGTTGAATCCGTCACATCTCCCAAAAAATACACGCTGGCTGCGCTCACCGCATCGAAGGATGGTGCTACGCCCTCCTCCGTCTCCGCCTGCAGAGCCTCGTACGTCGTCCCCGACTTCGCCATCCAGGTCGGCAGATGATCCAGGTGGGGAGAATCTCCCACGCTGATCACCGATTTGGAAATCCCCAGCGTCTTCACGTATTGGCCATCCGCTTCCTCGATCCAGACCGCGTGATCCGTGGCGGGCAAAAAACCTGAGTAGAAAGACCCGGCGTATCTCGGTCCGCTGAAGCGCAGCGTAATGGTCGCCGAAGAAATCGTGGGCTTGGCCTCAACCCCATTGTCGTTGTTGCAACCTGTCCCAAAGAGAACAAGCACAGACAAGCACAATGTGATAATAATTCGGAACATGGCTATCTCTCCTCTGTTGATTGCTTATTGGTGATTGGTGAATCCGGTCTGGACAATCTACGAAAATATCCGCCTTTTGTCAACGAAAAACTCTCTCCCATAAAAATTATCCCCCCGAAGATTCGGAATCCGCAGGAGGATGATTTTTGTTCGTAGTGGGCGTTTCAACGCCTCTCAGAACGGGCTGAAGCCCGCACTACACTACAAACTAGAATAACCCCACCACTTTCCCGGTCGCGTCAATATCCACCTTGGTAAACGCGGGCACCGAGGGCAGCCCCGGCATCGTCCGCATCTCGCCGCACAGCGCATAGAGGAACCCGGCTCCGACAGACGCCCGGATATCCCGGATGGGCAGGCGGAAATTCGTGGGCGCGCCCTTCAACGCCGGATCGTGGGACAGCGAGAGGTGCGTCTTGGCCATACAGAGCGGGAGATCCGTGTACCCAAGCTGGGTATAGAGCTTAATCTTCGCCTCCGCCTCCGGCAGATAATCCACGCCGTCTGCTCCGTAGATCTTCGTGGCAATGGCCTCGATTTTTTCTTTGATGGATGCTTCGTCCGGATAGAGAAGCTTGAAATCGGACGGCTTCTCGCAGGCTTCGGCCACGGCTTCGGCCAACTGAGCGCCGCCTTCGCCGCCCCGGGCCCATACGTCGCTTAGGAAAGCCCCTTCTGCTCCGGCTTCGAGGGCCTTCTGCCGCACCAATTCAATCTCCGCATCCGCATCCGCGGTGAACTTGTTGACCGCGACGACCACCGGAATCCCGAACAGCCTGGCGTTTTGGATGTGCTTCACGAGATTGGCGCACCCCTTCTCTAAGAGTGTCAGGTTCTCGTGCGTATAGGTTGGATCCAGCGGTTTTCCGGGCACCACCCTGGGTCCGCCGCCATGCATCTTGAGCGCACGCACCGTGGCCACGAGCACCACGCAGTCGGGAACCAGGCCGGAGACCCGGCACTTGATATTGAA
>JAUWMS010000308.1 GCA_030613045.1 Candidatus Latescibacterota bacterium
CCGCGCACGCTATCGGCTCGCGCGCGGACGAATCTCAAAATCCCGAATCGGGACGATAGATGGGGGGAGGGACTATCCCGATAGGTCGGCGACCAGAAACTATATTCACGCAATCGGTCCTGCTTGCGCTGAACGTTGAACCTGCGGAAGTCGCCGACCTGGGGCGTTCCGCCCACATCGTCCCATGGGATCGCCATCTCCACGTTCCAGAAACGATCCCCCACGTAAGCCACCACCTTCGTATCCGACGACCATCCCGGACGATCACCACTCCGGTCCGACTCCCTCACCTGGTCGTAGAACGTCCCTCTCGGATTCACCGCAAACTGATAATAAGGCTCCGCCTCCTCGTCCCGGGACAGAAACACCTCCACGTCATCGTCGCGCCACACCGCAGCATCCCGTTTTCGCTTGTTCATCACCAACTTGTGTATTTTCTCATCCCGGCACTGGACTCCAACGTATAGATAATTCGCATCCCAGAGCAGCATCCCCTTCGTGGACTCCTGAGACCGTCGCCCATCCGACAATCGAAAATCCCGGAGGCGTCCCGCCCGCTCCCAGACCGCATCGTCCAACCTGCCGTCCATAACGGGCGGCTCCGTCGTCCGAACGCATCGCACCACGGGAACATCCTCCCTCGGCATCCGGGATCGTCCTCTGTCCCGAAGGGCCTCAATATCTAAATCTAAGTCCTCCTTTCCTCCGGATACCCGCACCCCGCGCCAGCTCGTCTCCACCACATCGCCGCTAACCTGGGCACCGTCCGAGACCTCGATCTTGCCTCCCACACTCACCACGTCGCCATCCACCACAGCATGAGGCCCCAACTTTACCCCACCAAATACGGCTACCGCATCCCCATTTACTTTGCCGAGAACCGTGACGCTTCCTCCGATCGCGACGGCGTCTCCTTCCACGACTTCGTCTTCGTCAATCACCACGCTCCCGACGAATCGAACCGCGTCTCCCCGCCGACTGTGGCGGAACGTCCGCTCCGGCGGCGTTTGTTCGCCCGTCACGCGCCGCTCCTCCTTCTCAGGCTCCGCACGACTCTCCGCCCGTCCGGCTTCCACAATATCAATGTTCCCGTTCGTGGTGCGCAGCTTCAACAACGGTCCGCCTTCGCCCAAGGTTCCCCGCACCTTCCGCTTGCTGATCTTCTCCTCGATGGTCAGCGGAACCTCGGTCCGCACCCGCCCGTTCGTAGTAGCAGCATCTAAGACCGTGGAGAAACCTTTGGGTAAACGAACCGTAATCCGCCCGTTCGTGGTATGCGCCCGGCAATCGCCCGCTCCACCCCGGCTCCACGCCACCTCAATGCTCCCGTTGGTCGTGCTCACATCGAACGTCCCCACGAGTCCCTCAACGTTCACTCCCCCATTCGTAGTCCGTGCATGCGCCGAACCCTCTACGTCCCGCAGGACGATCCGTCCATTGGTGGAATGCGCCGCCACCTCGCCGGACACCTCCTCCACCTCCACACGTCCGTTTGTGGTCGTAAGATCCAAATCCATCTTCCGCGGCACGTACACCTCATACTCCACACTCATCTTTCCGGTCACGCCCCCACCGAACAGCGCATCCCAGAATCCCCCGGACCGCTTCTTCGGATAGATCGTCTCGATCCGCAGCACGCCATCCTCTTGGCTGATCTCGATCCGCAATGCCTCGGCCACCTCCTCCGCCTCTTCCCTGTCCCCCGCACGCACCTTCTTCGTGGCCTCCACGGAGATCTCATCCCGCTCCCATCCCTCGACCCGCACCGTCCCGTTGGTGTTCCCGAGCACCACGCGCCCCACGCCTTCCGCCGAGAGCGTCTGCTCAAAACGCTCCTCGTGCGTATAGCCGAAAGCTCCCGTACTGAAGAAAAAAAGCACGATAAACACCGCCGCGCAGAACATCGCAGCCCCTGCGCAGCACGTCGCCGCCGTTATTCTGGATCTCATGACGCACCTCCCTGATTAGAAGATTGAAGTGGACCGTATCTCCCGCAGGTTGGCAAGGCCTGTGGGAGGTTGCTTACGCTTTGTCTCTATGAAGAAGCAAGAGACGTGCCAACTTCAAAATCCAACCGGAGTATAAAACGAAAGCTTCTGGCCGAAGCCTCCCATGTTCTGTTCTCACCGTGACATAAACATCACGGTTCGAGACCAAACTCCAGCCTGACTCAGCGAACCGTGCGGTTTATCGCACGGCAAAGTAAAGGCTTCCCGTTCAGATTGTCGCAAATCTACACAGCCCCGTGCTGCCAAAAGACACATCGCGCAATAGTCGTTCGTCTTGCTTCATGGATCCCCTCGCAAACCGGTTGTTGAAAAAGATAGGCACTTGGAGAAGATAAGTCAAGTGGAATCTCAGATTCCTCCGTCATACCGGAATCCCGCATGACGTTTCCGATCCCCCGAAGAAGAATGACGATCCCCTGCCATTCGGAAAAGGGCACAAAAAATCATTGCACTTAAATGCAAAATGTGGTATAATAGCTGGCGGAAGGTCTAATCGCGGACTCCTTTCTATGTCCTTTCACTCCGGAGATTTTCTTTTCTGACACGCAACGCGAGACGCGGAGAGGTCGGAACTCGGCAAATCTGCAAACAAAACCCAAAAGCAATGGGACACGGAAACCACGGATTTCCACGGATCAAACAATCAAACGCGGGAATAAATTCCCAGCGCTACGGAGGCGAATACGATGAACCCCGACTGCATCCGGATTTATGAAGACAATCCCCGCTACTGGCAGTATAAAGGCAAGCCGGTGCTTCTGCTCGGAGGGTCCGTAGAGGACAATCTCTTTCAGCTCCCGAACCTCGAGGAGCACCTCGATCTTCTGAACTCCGTCGGCGGCAACTACGTCCGCTGCACCATGAGCTGCCGGGACAAAGGCGACGTCTGGCCATTCAAACCGGTGAATGGGAAATACGATCTGGATCAGTGGAACGACGCATGCTGGCAACGGTTCGGGCGCTTCCTCGCACTGACCGCCGAACGCGACATCATCGTCCAGATCGAAGTCTGGGCCACCTTCGACTTTTATCGGGGGGTATGGGCCGTCAATCCTTTCAACCCGAAGAACAACCGAACCTACTCCGCGGCGGAAAGCGGTCTCCCCGAAGTGGTGGACAGCCACCCCACCAAGACGGAAAACAACTTCTTCTGGTCCGTTCCAGAGGCGAACAACCAAAAGATCGCCCTCCACTATCAGCAAAGATTTGTAGATAAACTCCTTTCATACTCCCTCGATTACGGCAACGTCCTCTACTGTATGGACAACGAAACCAGCGTGACCCCCCTCTGGGGCGCCTACTGGGCCGACACTATCAAAGCAAAGGCAGAGGAGGTCGGCGCGACGGTGGAGACCACCGAGATGTGGGACAAGTGGGACCTTTCCCACGAGCAACACAAGGCCACCTTTGACCATCCGGAGCGGTATTCCTTCTGCGACATCTCGCAGAACAACCATCTGAGCGGAGAGGAGCACTGGGAGAACGCCCAGCAAATTCGCGCCAAAATTTCCCCCATCCGTCCGCTCAACAATGTCAAGATCTATGGCTCCGACGAGGGACACTTCGGCACCACCCGGGACGGTCTGGAGCGCTTTTGGCGCAATATCTTCGGCGGACTGGCCTCCGCCCGATTCCATCGTCCTCCCTCCGGCCAGGGACTGAATGAACATGCCCGGACGCACATCAAGAGCGCGCGGATGCTCACTGACCGCATGGACCTCTTCACCTGCGAGCCGCACAACGACCTCCTCACCAACCGGAAGGAAAACGGAGCCTACGTGATCGCGAACCCCGGAGCCGAATACGCCCTCTATTTCCCGAACGGCGAACCAACGGACCTCGACCTGGGCCACGCCGAAGGAGCCATGAAGGCAAAATGGCTCGACATCGCGCAAAGCCGATGGGCCGGGGAAGAGACGCTTGAGTGCGGAAGAACGGTTCGCCTCAGCCCTCCCGGCTCCGGGCACTGGGCTGTGTGGATCAGCCGATGAGCTTTCCTCGATTCGGAATGTCTCACTGCTTAGGACTATATCACTCCTTGAAACATTTTCGCCCACTTCCTGAGTACATTGTCATTGTGAGCGACAGCGAAGCAATCTCGTTGTTTGTTACGCTTGAGTCCGGGATTGCTTCGTCACTTCGTTCCTCGCAATGACTACAAATATTTTGAGGAAGGGTATGGGAATAAAATAAATATCCTCTATCCCGTTGAACGAAGACACCCTTCAGCCACTGAGACCCGAAGCTATGAGAAAATGGAAAAGTGTGCTCTCACCGTCTCACTTTCTCACTTTCTCACTTTCTTCCCTCTGGGGGATCTGCCGCGTTGACAGTCAGAAAGGGAGAACCCATGAAACGAAAGACCACGAGCCAAATCGAAGGCGCCTCCTTCCTCATCAATGGCCGGCCCACGTATGAGGGGCGGTCGTACAAAGAGATGAAGGGCGAGGGCCTGCTTATGAACATCAGGATGGTGCAGGGCCTCTTCGACGACCTGAACCCCGAAACGCGCTCCACGTGGGACTACCCCGACGGGGCGTGGGATCCCCGGCGCAACACCGATG
>JAUWMS010000264.1 GCA_030613045.1 Candidatus Latescibacterota bacterium
ATGAAGGGGTTAATCTCTATGGCTGGGTTTATCTTGTGCATGGGAGCGTTTTTTTTGTCGTGTGCACCTTTCACGCGTTCCGGGCGCATGTTCAGGCCGGCCGATCTTCTTCCGCAAGACGGCGAGGTGCAGGGATGGACCCGGTCGGGTGCGATTCGGTCGGCTTCCAATGACGAGGCGTTGTACGACCTTATGAACGGTGCGGCGGACCTCTATATCCGGCATCATTGCGAAGCGTTCGCCGGACAGACGTACGAAGACTTGCAGGGATGGCTTTTGGAGGTGGAAATCTACGACGTGGGGGAACCGACGCATGCCCGGGCGTTGTATCGGGATCCGAAGGTAGGGCAGACGTCCAATCGCGTTTTAGAGGATGTGGGGATGAAGGCTCGTGTGGACGAGAGTCGGGTGTTGGATTATGGCGTGGAATTCCGGAAGGGACGCTTTTTTGTGCGCGTGATGGTGTTTGAGAAGGGGGAGGATGCGCTGAATGCGGCGGTTCTTTTCGCCAAGTATATCTCGAGGAAGATCGCCTCAGTCCCTCATGCCACCCAGAGCCCATGAAAACGGAGGGTTCGAGGCAGAGCCGGAGCCCCGCTGAGAACAAGAAAGTGGGAAAGTGAGGATACAAAGGAGTCTCACCGTCACACTTTCTCACTGTCACACCGTCTTGTTTTCGAAGCGGGACAAAGCAGGAGGTCAGTTCCCATGAGAAAGCTAATGTTGTTCGTGGTTATGGTGATGCTCCCGGTTCAATCCATTGGGTCGGAGGCCGAATGGCCCTCGTTTATGACTTCGTCCGGGTTGACTGTCCCGGATAGTGTGCTGACCGCTGTCAGATATGCGATGCTCAATGGAGACGTGGAGGCCTATGGAAGTCTTTTGGATGAGGAGTGCATCTTCCGGGATTTCACCATACAGGATTCCTGCGGAAAAGAGGAGGATCTGGAACGGGTCGCTGTCGTGTTCAAGACCATCACGATCCGCACGTTCGAGACAAACCGCGTGGATCAATGGACGGAATACGGAAGCAATATGCAGCCGCCCGTGGGGGCGCGGGTTTCCGACGAGCATCCGAACGAGAACTGGGAGGTCCTCTCCCACTCGACCACGTGCTATATGTCGAGAGAAGGAGATCCGAGCGTCCTGGCGATGCCGATGAACAGCGAGTTGAAGTTGAGGAAAGATGCGGACACAGGCGTCTGGCGGATCGTCCGCTGGACAGAGGGGATTCCGGAACCCAGGACGCAGACGCTCGAACTCGAAGAAGGGTCCTCTGAAAACGACGTTGAAGCGGTCCATAGCACCGAAGAGGTGCAGCTTCCGCAGCCGGAGACAGAGGGGATTGTGTCCGTTGAAGAAGCGCTGTCCAAGAGGCGATCCATACGGGAATACTCCGATCAAGCCCTTTCGCTCCAAGAGGTCGGACAGATACTCTGGGCGGCGCAGGGGATCACTTCACCGCGCGGATTCAGGACCGCGCCGTCGGCCGGCGGGAAATATCCCATAGCGCTCTATCTGGTGGCCTCCAACGTGGATGGGCTGGCTCCCGGTGTGTATCGCTATGACCCGGAAGCGCATATTCTCCGGTCGCTAATGCGGGGAGATTGGCGCCGCCATTTCTACAATGTTGCCGGGGAGCGGTTGCCTGTTCTGAGAGGCGCCGTGAATTTGGTGATCACGGCGACTTATGAGCGGACGAAGGCGAAGTATGCGGATTCATGGGAGCAGTACGTCCACATCGAGGTCGGTTGTGTTGTCCAGAACGTGTATTTGCAGGCCGAGGCGATGGGTTTGGGGACGGTGGTGATCGGAGCCTTTGATCCCGACAAGGTGAAGGAGCTCTTGGGAACCGATTTGGCGCCTCTGGCGATTATGCCCATTGGGAAAAGATAGGTCGGCGGTTCGCGTCGGTTTGAATCCATACAAGAATTTTCCTGAAAGAGAGGACGGATGCGGGAAGCGGTTGGCGGGGACTTAGAGCGGGTGGAGCGGCTCAGGGAAGCCAAGGCACGGCTCGCGGCGGAGATTGCGAAGGTCATTGGGGGGCAGGATCGGATCGTGGAGGAGCTTTTGATCGCGCTGCTGGCGCGGGGGCATTGTCTGCTGGTCGGGGTTCCGGGCTTGGCGAAGACGCTGTTGATCAGTACGTTGGCCAAGGCGTTGGATCTGAAGTTCAGCCGGATTCAGTTCACGCCCGATCTGATGCCGTCGGATATCACGGGCACGGACGTGATCGAGGAGGATCTTTCGACGGGACGCAGGAATTTCCGGTTTGTCAAGGGGCCGGTGTTTGCTAACATCGTTTTGGCCGACGAGATCAACCGGACGCCGCCCAAGACGCAGGCCGCGCTGCTTCAGGCGATGCAGGAGCATGAGGTGACGGCCGGGGGAGAGAATTTCGTGTTGGAGGAGCCGTTCTTTGTGCTGGCCACGCAGAATCCCATCGAGCAGGAGGGGACGTATCCGCTTCCGGAGGCCCAGTTGGATCGGTTTATGTTCAATCTGTGGATGGATTATCCTTCGGAGGAGGAGGAGCAAGAGATTGTCCGAAGTACGACGGGGCTTGCCTCGAACGACGTGGCGCGGATATTGGATGCGAAGGAGATCGTGGCCCTGCAGGATCTGGTGCGTTCCGTGCCGGTTTCGGACTATGTGATCGAGTCCGCGGTGAAGTTGGTGCGCAATACGCGGCCGCAGGAGGAGGGCGTGCCCGGGTACGTGACGGATTGGATTCGCTGGGGAGCCGGTCCGAGGGCGTCGCAGTATCTGATCCTCGGAGCCAAGACGCGGGCGGTGTTGGACGGACGATACACGCCGGCGGTGGAGGATATTCGGGCGGTGGCCATGCCGGTGCTGCGCCATCGGATTGTGACGAATTTCAACGCCGAGGCGGATGGGGTGGATGCGGCTAAGATTGTAGAGGACTTGGTGAAGGATGTGAAGCCTCCGTCTAAAACGTGAAACGTAAAACGTAAAGCGTGAAACGTGAAACGTGAGGGGAGCACCCGAACCGTGCGGTTTATCGCACGGTAGAAGGATGTGTGGCACTGGTTTTTACCACTCACCACTCACCAACAGGTAGGTGACTTCTTATGCTAAAGGCGACTCCGGGAACCGACTATCGAAAATATCTGAACCCGGAGGTGGTATCGCGATTGGGGCGGATGGACCTGGTGGCACGGTTGGTGGTGGAGGGATTTATTACGGGGTTGCACCGGAGTCCCTATCACGGGTTTTCGGTGGAGTTTGCGGAGCACCGCCCGTATATGCCCGGCGATCCGGTGAAGGACATTGATTGGAAGGCGTATGGGAAGTCGGACCGGTTGTATGTGAAGGAGTTCGAGGAGGAGACCAATCTCAAGGCGTATATTCTCCTGGATCAAAGCGGCTCGATGGGATTCTCGTCTGGCGGCGTGTCGAAACTGGAGTACGGGCGCTATCTTGCGGCGGCGTTGAGTTCTCTCCGTTTGAGGCAGCTGGATGCGGTGGGGTTGATCACGTTCGACAGTAAGATTCGGCGCTACTTGCCTCCCCGGTCGGTGCAGAGTTATTTGCACGTGGTGCTGAAGGAGTTGGCGAAGGCCGAGAGTGGGGAGGAGACGGATTTGGGCGGCGTGCTTCACGAGATGGCGGAGCGGATCGAGCGGCGGGGGCTGATCGTGGTGCTGTCGGATCTGATGGACGACCCGGAGCGGGTGCTTGCGGGATTGAAGCATTTCCGGCACCGCAAGCACGAGGTGCTCGTGTTTCACATTTTGGATCCGAGAGAGCGGGATTTCGCGTTCGGGAGACGGGCGAAATTCGTGGATCTGGAGACGGGGGAGGAGATCGCGACGGAGGCGTGGCACATTCAGCGGGCGTATCGGGAGCGGATGGATGCGTTGATTCAGAAGTTTCAACGGGACTGTCGGGAGCATTTCATAGATTACGTGGGCGTGGATACGTCGCAGGATTTCGATGCGGCGTTGTTCGGGTATCTGGCGAAGCGGAAGCGCTTGGGATAATAACCAAAAAGCAAGATAAAAGTAAAAAGTAAAAAGATAAAAGTTCAACCTCCCCCTTTATCTTTTATCTTTCATCTTTTATCTTGGTCTTGAGGAGGCAGCTATGGCAAACTCGTCCGGGAGCAATGGAGACAACATCATCGAGGTGAAGGAGGTCTGGAAGACGTATCGGATGGGGGATACGACGTTGCACGCGTTGAAGGGGATCAATCTGAAGATACGCCGCGGGGAGTATCTTTCCATCATGGGGCCGTCCGGATCCGGGAAGACCACGTTGTTCAATATGGTGGGCGCGTTGGACCGGCCATCAAAGGGACAGGTTCTGGTGGAGGGGACCGAGTTGAATACGTTGAATCAGCGGCAGATCGCGTATTTGCGCTGTCACCGGATCGGATATATTTTCCAGTCGTTCAATCTGATTCCCGTGATGACCGCATTGGATAACGTGGCTCTGCCGATGGTGTTCGCCGGGTTGAGCAAGAACGAGTACGAGGAGAAAGCGCGGCGGAAGCTGGTGCAGGTGGGCCTTGGAGACCGGGTGGATCATAAGCCGCTCGAGCTTTCGGGGGGACAGCAGCAACGCGTGGCGATCGCGCGAGCGATTGCAAACGATCCGGCGATTATTCTGGCGGACGAACCCACCGGGAATCTGGACCTTCATACGGGCACGGAGATCATTGAGCTGCTGAAGGAGATGAATAAGGAGATCGGCGCGACGATCATCATCAATACGCACGATCACAAGATGCTCGTGGCTTCGGACCGGGTGGTGGATCTGAGCGACGGCGCGATAGAGAAAATTCGGAATCGCGATGAGATTCACATCGAGGAGGGAACGATTGCGGGGCTTGGCATCGAGGAGGAGGAAGGGAAGTAGAGGTTTTTTGAGGGGTAAGCAGTTACATCCCCCGCCCACCGTAGGGTAAACGAGGAGGTGAAGGCGATGAGTGAACCAGCCATTAGTATTCTCTTATTAGCTGGTGGAGGTGTTCTATTCATCCTATCCGTTGCCGTGCGCGCCAAGACCGGGGCAAAATACGAAATCAAGATTATTGATTTCGCTCTTGTCCTGGCGCCG
>JAUWMS010000490.1 GCA_030613045.1 Candidatus Latescibacterota bacterium
CGGCGAGTTTGGGGATCTGTCTTTTGGCGTCGCTCTATCCGGCCAAAAAAGCAGCCGCTATGGATCCGGTGGAGGCGATCCGCTATGAATGAGACTTGGGAACAGGTGGATGGAGGCAAAACTCGGAAAGCTCCCTGTTCCCCCGCTGGGGCAGTGTGCGATCAGTCTTCTCCCCCGCTCCCCCTCTCCCCTTCTCACTTTCAGGGGCCAGGGGCGGGGAAGGGCTGGGTGCTCTCGGCGCAGGGAATAACCAAGCGGTACGACGCCGGAGATCGAAAGCTCGATGTGCTGAAGGGCATTGATCTGAAAATCCGCAAGGGGGAGATCATCTCCATTGTGGGGCCTTCGGGCGTGGGGAAAAGTACGTTGCTGCACATTCTCGGCACGCTGGATCGTCCGACGGAGGGGGAAGTTACCTTAGATTCGACGAATGTCTTCTCGCTGTCGGATGAGGAGCTTGCCCGCTTTCGGAACGAGACGGTCGGTTTTGTCTTTCAATTTCATCGCCTGCTCCCCGAATTTACCGCGCTGGAGAATGTGATGATGCCCCGGTTGATCGGAGGAGCGCGCGCAGCGGAGGCGCGAAAACCGGCGCGGGAGTTGTTGGAGCGGGTGGGCTTGTCGGATCGGATGCACAACCGGCCCAGCGAGCTTTCGGGCGGGGAGCAGCAGCGGGTCGCGGTAGCACGGGCGCTGGTGAACCGTCCGATGGTGGTGTTTGCGGATGAGCCGTCGGGAAATCTGGACGCAGCAAACAGCCGTGCGCTCCACGAATTGATCTGGGACCTTTCCCGATCCTTCGGGCAGGCATTCGTCATCGTGACACACAACCTGGAGTTGGCGAGAAATTCGGATCGCATGATCCGATTGGCCGACGGCCAAATTGCTTCCGGAACGGTGTAGATCGCACGGTTCGGTTGCTCTCCTCACGTTCACGTTTTACGTTTCACGAGCGCTTCTGAGCGTTCTCTGCGTCCTCTGCGATGAGAATAAAGGCACGTCATGACCTGTGAAATCTGCGGAAAAAAGCCTGCGGTGGTGCTGTTCACACAGATCGTCAAAAACGAGAAGACCGTGCTGCATCTGTGTGAGGAGTGTGCAAAGGAACAGGGGCTATCGGTTTCGGTGGAGGCCATCGCCAGTTCCGTGAAGAGTCTTCTTACGGGAGCGCTCGCCGCGGCTTCGAGTGAGGAGGCGGGGGATGAAGCAGTGCGGGTGTGCCCCTCGTGCGGATTGTCATACGCTGAATTTAAGGCGAAAGGGCGACTGGGATGCGGAGCGTGTTACCATGTGTTTGCGAAGCCCTTGGAACGGTTGCTCAAAAATATCCACGGGAGCACCTCCCACACGGGGAAAGTGCCGACGACACAACAGGCAGTCGCGAAGCGGCGGCAGGAGATTGCCGCTATGCGGGGCGCGCTCAAGCAGGCTATCGGGCGGGAGGCATTCGAGGAAGCCGCCCGACTTCGGGACCGGATCTCGGCGATGGAGCAAAAAAAGCAGGGATCAGGAGTCAGGGGACAGGGGGCGGTAGTCCCTGAACCCTGACCCCCGATCCCCATTTACCTGGAAATCAACGATGACCTTGGAAGATTTAGCCCATCACATGGCCGCATGGCTCGACGGCTCGGGCGCGCATTCGGACATGGTGGTCAGCAGCCGGGTACGATTGGCCCGGAACCTGGAGGCGTTCCCGTTCGTGCATCGGGCCACGGAGGAGCAGCTTTCGGAAATTGCGGCACAGGCGCTGACCGCCGGAGAGCAATCCGATGTGCTGGAAGACGCTTCATTTTTCGACACCTCCCATCTCTCGGAGATCCTTCGACAGGTTTTGGTGGAGCGCCACCTGATCAGTCCGGCGCTGGCAAGGGCCAGGCGGCATCGAGGGATCCTGGTCGAGCGCCGGGAACGGTGCAGCGTGATGATCAACGAGGAGGATCATCTTCGGATTCAGACGATCCAGTCGGGCTTCGAGCCGCAAAAGGCGTGGGAGTTGGTGGATCGGATGGACGACGAGCTTTCGCGCTCCCTGGATTATGCCTATTCGGAGCAGTGGGGCTATCTGACGGCCTGTCCGACCAACGTGGGCACGGGGTTGAGAGCCTCCGTGCTCATCCATCTGCCGGGACTCGTGCTGACCCAACAGAAGGACGCGGTGCTTCGGGGCGTGACTCAGGTGGGCTTGGTGGCCCGGGGATTCTATGGAGAGGGATCTCAGATCGTCGGGAATCTGTTTCAGATCTCCAATCAGGTGACGCTGGGCCGAAACGAGCAGGAAACGATCGGACATCTGGAGAAAGTGACGCGGGAACTCATCCGGTATGAGGAACATGCCCGGGAACAACTGATTCGGGAAGCCCGGTTTCAGATCGAGGACAAAATCTGGCGGGCGCTTGCCATCCTGGAAAATGCGAGGCTTCTGACGAGTCAGGAGTTTATGAACCTCGCCTCGGCAGTGCGACTGGGGATCTCGATGAGCGTGATTCAAAAACCGGATATCCGCCTCTTAAACGAATTGATGGTGACCACACAACCCTCGCATCTCCAGCAACGCGCTGGAGAAAAATTGGACCCCGCTGAGCGGGATGTCTTGCGGGCCAGCTTGGTGCGGGAACGGCTGCACCGCAAAGACGCCGAGGGCGGTGAGAAAAACAAAGAAAAGGCAGGTTAAGGTTAAGGTCGAGGTTGGAAAGGCGCGTTGAGGGAGTTCAATCTTTGCCTCAATTGGAAAGCTCTGCGCACTCCGCGTGCTCCGCGGTAAAATCTTTGATTCTTTTGGAGTAAATTATGAGTGCTCCGGTATTTACAGCGAGAATGCAAAAGGTGCTGCGATTGGCCCGGGAGGAGGCGGATCGGTTGGGCCACGATTATATAGGCACCGAACATTTTCTATTGGGATTGATTCGGGAGGGAGAGGGCGTGGCTCTT
>JAUWMS010000395.1 GCA_030613045.1 Candidatus Latescibacterota bacterium
GACGCGCACATAGCACGGTGGTCCTGCGAACCGGCAGTGCTTTGATCAAAGCGACGAGTTCTTCCGCCTGGGGGACTTCGTCCTCCGGAAGACATACGAGCAATCCCTCCGCTGATTGAATGGTCTCACGGAGGGACACCGGCTCCCACCTTCGTCCCCACAGGAGCCGAAATTGCGCCCATTGACGACCTATGTATTCTAAGGGTGAGGCCATGTAGAAAAGCTCCTTTGCTCATTGGAGGTTGGTGAGAAGTGAGTGGGCGCAAGTCGAAAGCGGTGAGACGCCCGTTGGGTTCTGTCCGGGAGCGGTGAAAAAGGGCTCCACATTTCAGAGCGAGCTTCCATATCGGCGATAATATAAGACAAAAAGGAGCGGGAGTCAAGAAGATAAGCAGGGCAGCCACTTGCAAAAGCCCCATAAACGAGGGACGCAACTCCGCTGGCAACGACAAAACGACTTTATTGTTGTCATAGCGAGGCACGAAGTGCCGGGCGCCATCTCATCTGAGGAACGTTTTGCAAGTGGCTCAGGAAAGTTTTGAAAAGGGGGGAATTTAGCCTGGCGCGGAAAAAAGGGTTGACATTCGGAGAGCTTATGCTTACCTTCGGCCCTGGTTTTGTTTCAGGATTTTTTGGGCGGCCATCAGAGAGACTACCGAAGCGACTAGTGGTCTGTCAAGGCTCAAATGACGGATAATAGTATGTGCGCCCTGACGCGGGCAAACATAAGATTTTTCTCTACTTCCTGTCCGTCAAAATAGACTTGACTGAACACTCGATGGAAAATGCGAAAAAGAAGGGATCGAGCTTATCATTTGGACGAAGAGAAAAGTCTCTTGGATAAGGAGCTCCCCGCATTGGTAAAAATAGGCAAGCCGATTGCAACAATCAGAATGAACAGGATTTTGAAGACCATAGCGTTCTCCAGCGTGCGGATGGGGGGAAGAGGGCATTTCACCGGCTCACACATCGTGCTCCGTCAGTTTGGTCCGGGCGCGTTCGATGGGGATAGACCTTAGACCTTCGGGGACGAACAGATCCCGGAGGTTTTATCCTATCCGTCCAAATTAGATATTTTTCACATAGACGCACCTCCCGTCACTCTTGATACAAAAACTTCGTGTGCAAGGCTCATCTTATTTTTTTATCGGCTCCGATCCGCTTTTTATTGAGCACAAAATTGGGGATGTTTCCTTTTTTCAGGGGACGATTTCCGCCGGGTGCCGCGAAGGGCGAGAGTTGCGTAACCTCTTCGGAAACACGGGTAACCGTGAATACGCACGAATTTCTTCGGCCATCCCCTATCCATGTGTATCCGCGTCTTTTAGTGTCCTTTTTCAAGTGCCCCGCATGCTCTCACTTCATGTAACACACTTTATGCGAAGGAGAAAATTTCTATGTCAAAATGTTCAAAAAAACCCGTCGGCGACACCTCGTGGTTCGTACGCGACCGCTTCGGTCTGTTCATTCACTGGGGCATCTACGCACTGCCCGCGCGACACGAGTGGGTGAAGAACCAGGAGAAGATCCGCGATGAGGACTACCGGAAGTATTTCGACCACTTCTGCCCCGACCTGTACGATCCCCGTGTGTGGGCGCAGGAGGCGAAGAACGCGGGCATGAAATATTTCGTGGTCACGTCTAAGCACCACGACGGCTTTTGCCTGTGGGACTCGGCCCTGACGGACTACAAGGCTACGAAGACGCCGTGGGGCAAGGACCTGCTCCATCCGATGGCGGAGGCCTTTCGCGCGGAGGGACTCAAAGTCGGGTTCTACCACTCGTTGATCGACTGGCATCATCCCGAATTCCCCGTGGACGGCCTGCATCCGATGCGCGACGACGAAGCGTTCCGCGAGGCGCAAAAAAACCGGGACGTGCGCAAATACGCCGAGTATCTGCACGGGCAGACCCGGGAGCTGCTCACGCAGTTCGGCAAACTGGATGTTATGTGGTTCGACTTCTCCTATTCACAGCACGATTGGGGCTGGTCCAAAGGCAAGGGGAAGGCGGACTGGCAGTCGGAGAAGCTGCTGGCGATGGTGCGCAAGCTCCAGCCGGGGATCCTCGTCAACGACCGTCTGGAAATCGGCGGCGACATCAAAACACCGGAGCAGTATCAGCCCAAAAGCGGACTGACGGTGGACGGCAAGCCCGTGGTGTGGGAGGCGTGCCAGACCCTGAGCGGGAGTTGGGGATACCATCGCGATGAATCCTCGTGGAAGTCCACGGAGATGCTCATTCGGATGCTCATCGACACCGTGTCCAAGAACGGAAATCTGCTGCTCACCGTGGGGCCCAACGCACGCGGGGAAATGGATTCGAGAGCGCTCGAGCGTTTGCGCGGCATGGGCGCGTGGATGCGTCTGCACAGCCGCTCGATTTACGGCTGCGGCGCCAGCGATTTCACCCCGCCTCCGGATTGCCGGTTCACGCAAAACGGCAACCGGCTGTATCTGCACCTGTTCGCGTGGCCGTTCAAGCACGTGCACCTCGACGGTCTGGCGGGCAAGGTCGAATACGCGCAATTGCTAGGCGACGCCTCCGAGGTCAAGATGAGCGTCGTGGATCCCCATCAGCAGGCACAGAACACCACCATGGGCGGCGACGCGGGCGCGCTGACACTCGAACTGCCGATCCGAAAACCTGCGGTGACGGTTCCGGTGATCGAGTTATTTTTGAAGGCGTAGGTCAGACCCGGATAGCCAAAGCGTAGGTCAGACATTCCTGTCTGACATAGTGCTGTGTCAAGCGCAGGTTGCCGGAGAGGAACTAACCTTCCGCGTGGCGATAAATCGCCCCGCTACTTGGACAAAGCCCAATAAATTGGGCTAACCCCCACGAGACAGCCGCCTCTTAGCCCTGTTCACAGGGGTTCTCAACCGTAGCGCGGGGAATTTATTCCCGCGCGCGGACAACCAGAAGGAGGAAACTATGAGCACCATTCGAGTGACCGTGTGGAACGAATACCGCCACGAGAAAAGCAACAAGGAAATCGCGAAGCTCTACCCGGAGGGCATGCACGGGGCCATCGCGAAGCATTTGCGGACGCAGCCCGGCATGGAAGTGCGCACCGCCACCCTCGACGAACCGGAGCACGGATTGACCGAGGACGTCCTTGCCACGACGGATGTGCTGACCTGGTGGGGCCACGCGGCCCACGCCGAGGTGCAAGACGAAATTGTGGAAAAAGTCCGGCAGCGCGTGTGGGACGGCATGGGATTGATCGTCCTGCATTCGGGTCATTTCTCCAAAATTTTCAAGAGCTTGATGGGCACGTCGTGCGATCTGAAATGGCGGGAGATCGGGGAGAAAGAGCGCCTGTGGGTGGTGGAGCCGGGGCATCCCATCGTGGATGGCATCGGAGAATTCATCGAGATCGAGCACACGGAGATGTACGGCGAACGCTTCGACATCCCCCAGCCGGACACGCAGGTGTTCATAAGCTGGTTTCCCGGAGGCGAGGTCTTCCGGAGCGGGTGCTGCTTCCATCGAGGACGCGGGAAGATTTTCTACTTCCGGCCGGGGCACGAGACCTTTCCCATATACTACCATCCCGACGTACTGAGAGTGATCACGAATGCGGTGCGCTGGGCGGCTCCCGGTGAAGGACCCGTCCCGGTCTTCGGGAATGCCAAACCACTGGAGCACGTCTGAGGT
>JAUWMS010000388.1 GCA_030613045.1 Candidatus Latescibacterota bacterium
TTTACCTCTGGGATTTCGGAGATGGCAGTCCCGTGGATACGACCCGGAATCCGTCACACACTTACAGCGTGGGCACGTTCACCGTGAGCCTGACCGTGACCGGACCCGGAGGGACGGATGCCGAGACGAAATCGGACTTGATCACCGTGCTTCCGAAACCGGATGAGCCGCCGCCCGAAAACGAGCCGTCACCACCACTTCCGGCCAATCACCCACCCGTCGTGGCCGATATTCCCGATCAGATCATAGCGTATGGTGACCGATTCGCTCCCTTCGATCTGGATGACTACGTGCGTGACGCGGAGACCGCCGATGCCGGGATCCGATGGACGTGCTCCGGACAGATGCACGTATCGGTGGAGATCGGCGCGGACCACATCGTGCGGCTGAAGCCCATACCCGACGATTGGATTGGATCGGAGACCATCGTCTTTACCGCGACCGACGCAGGAGGGCTTAGCGCCTCCGATTCCATGCGGGCGACCCGCGCTCCGGAAACGTTGAAGGGGGACGTCAACGGAGATGGTCTCGTGGATACGACCGACGTGGCCCGGATGGCCGACTTCATCCTCGGCTATATCCCCCTCGATGCGCATCAGAGAACCGCCGGGGATATGAACGCCGACGGAACCATAGACCTTTTGGATATTCTCGAAACGATTCGCCGCATTCTGGAGGAGGAGGCCCGAAGATAGATTTTTGGCTTGATTCTTGGAGATTTTTGTCGTATTTTTGGATAGGTTGAGTAAAACGTAAAACGTAAAACGTGAAGCATGAAACGTAATCTCATTTCCGATTGCGTGTTTTTAATCCGAAATCCGCAATCCGCAATCCAAAATCACAAGGGGAGGACACGATGGAGCAAGCGATTACAAAGGTAGATCTTCCGGGAATCAAACGGTTTACCCAGGGGAAGGTGCGGGATGTGTTCGATTTGGGCGATCAACTGCTTATTGTGGCGAGCGATCGGATTTCGGCGTTCGATTGCGTGATGCCCAATGGGATTCCGGGCAAGGGGAAAATCCTGACGGCCATGTCGTTGTTCTGGTTCGATCTGATGGCGGATGTGGCGGAGAACCATCTGATCGCGTCCGACGTGGATGCGTATCCATCGGAGCTTCACAAGTTCCGCGAGCTGTTGGAAGGACGCTCGATGCTGGTGCGAAAGGCGGAGCGATTCGACATAGAATGCGTGGTGCGAGGCTATCTCGCCGGATCGGGCTGGCGGGAATACAGGGAATCGGGGGCCATCTGCGGGATCAAACTGCCGGCGGGACTGCGGGAGGCGGATCGGCTTCCGAAGCCGATTTTCACCCCGGCCACGAAGGCGGACAGCGGCCACGATGAGAACATCTCGTTCGAGCAAACCGCTGAGTTGATCGGTTCGGAGCGGGCGGCTCAGTTGAGGGATCTGACCATAGCGGTGTACGAGAAGGCCAGGGCGTACGCGGATGCGCGGGGGATTATTATCGCGGATACGAAGTTCGAGTTCGGTTTGGTTGACGGTCGGGTGATTTTAATCGATGAAATTTTCTCGTCCGATTCCTCGCGGTTCTGGCCCAAAGATCGGTACGAGCCGGGGCGGTCGCAGGACAGCTTCGACAAGCAGTTCGTGCGGGATTATCTCGAAACGCTGGATTGGGACAAGACGCCTCCCGCTCCGGAGTTGCCGGAGGAGGTAATTCGGAAGTCGCTGGAGAAATACAGGGAGGCGTACAGGCGGCTGGCGGGATAATGCACAACACACCAACGGAGCCACTATGAAAACCTCGACAAAAGCGGTCGCGGCTATTGTGCTGATCCTGCTTCTCGCTGGTTTGGTCGTCTGGTTCCAAAGTCAGAGCTATGAGAAACGGGTTCGGGATTTGACGGATCGTTCGTCCGCCCTTTCCGAAGCAGAGCCAGAAATTCCCGTCAAAGATTTCAGTGGGCACCCATCTTACAAGGTCGTTCGGGTTTTGGATGGAGATACCGTGATTTTATTGATTCACGGCGAGAAAACCAGCGTCCGGTTGATTGGAGTGGATACTCCTGAGACCGTTCATCCCCGGAAGCCGGTACAATACTACGGACCGGAGGCCAGTTGTTTTCTGAAAAATCTCCTTCTCGGAGAAGAGGTCTATATTGAACAAAGGGGGAAAGCGGATGAGTTCGACCGCTATGGCCGACTATTGGCGTATCTGTATCGCGCCCCCGATGGCTTGTTCGTCAATCTGGAGATCGTGCGGCAAGGATATGGCCACGCCTACACCCGATTTCCATTTCAATATATGGACCTCTTCCGCTTTTACGAACGGAAAGCAAGAGAGTGTGAGAAAGGGCTGTGGGCTTCGGATACGGGGGAAGCCAAGGCAGCGCCGACCGATCCACCGGACGCGATCAAAGAAACACCGACCGCTCCGCCGGACGTGGTAGAGGAGATAAAACCTCCGGGAAAGGATCAGGACGAGGTCATCGTCTATATCACGAAGGCAGGAAAGAAGTATCACAGGGAAGGGTGCGGCTCCCTGAGCAGATCAAAAATCGCCATCCCCCTTGAGGAGGCCAAAAAGCGTGGCTATACGCCGTGCAAAGTCTGCAAACCCCCTCGGTAGGTTGTCAAGAGGCCTGATCCTTCCCGGTGAAATACGGAGAGGCGTATAAAAATCGGCGAGGGTAAGAGGATGGGAATATGCCAAGATCTTACTACTGGCTGGAGGCTCTTCTGAACTATGTCGTTGAGCTTGAGCGCACGTATCAGCTCGAAACGATAGCCGAGTTGAAAGCGCGGCTCGAAGAGGATATGGAAAAGGAAAAGCCGTCCATATCCGACAGACAGCAGCGGCATCAAAGGAAGAAGAAATGGAGGCGGGTCAGACAATGTGTTCTCGGGGCGTTGTTTGTTGCGGTTACCGCACTGACGGTGGGACGAATCATGGCGGATTCTTTTACATCCGTCTGGAATACGGTCTATGTCGTGATCGTAGTGGCGATCGTAGGGTGCGCGATCTCGCTCATAAAAAGGCGATGAGGATTTGGGATGCGGTGCGTATTGCGTGATGGAGCGTAAACCGACTCCGCAGATAATTTTGAACCTCCCGCAGGGTACGAGCAACCTGCGGGAGGGTACGGGAGGGTATCCCACGATCCGTATCCAATGAAAAAGGCTGCCGCGGACACCCGCGACAGCCTTTTTGTTTGCCTGGTTAGAGCGTTACTTCCTCCGGGCCGCCAATTTGTTCAGCCCGTCAATATAGGCTTTGGCGCTGGCCTCGATGATGTCCGTGGAGGCGCCCCGGCCTATAACAGACTCCTCGCCCGCTTCCATCCGAATCGTAACCTCCCCCATCGCCGAAGCCCCGCTGGTTACCGCGCGAATGGCGTAGTCGCTCACCGTGACCTGGAGAGAAATCACGGCCTGGATGGCCCGGTACGTAGCGTCCACCGGACCGTCCCCACACGCGGCTTCCTGACGGAGGTCGTCCTCCCCGATCCGGATGCGCACCGTGGCCGTCGGGATCGTGCCCGTGCCGCTCGAAGTGTGAAGATACTCCAGGTGATACGTCTCCGGCACCGGATGGATTTCGTCCCGTACTATGGCGGCCAGGTCTTCGTCGAAGACCTCCTGTTTTTTGTCGGCCACGAGCAGAAACCGGCTGTACGTCTTATCCAACTCCTCCGGAGCGAGCTCGTATCCCATCTCCTCTAAGCGATGCCGTAGCGCATGGCGACC
>JAUWMS010000330.1 GCA_030613045.1 Candidatus Latescibacterota bacterium
CAGGGTGGCCGTCAGGAAAATGACGATTTGGCTGCCCAGCGTCAACTCGATGCCATACGCCTGCGCGATGAAGATCGCGGCAACGGATTCGTACAGGGCGGTTCCATCCATGTTGATGGTCGCGCCCAACGGAAGGACAAAACTCACGATGCGGTTGGGAAGGCCCGCATTTTCTTCCTCGCATTCCATCGAGACGGGCAAGCTGGCGGAGCTGGAGGACGTGGTGAATGCGGTGGCCAGTGCGGAGCTCATCTGTTTGCTGAACGCAAAGGCGTTAGTCTTTCCTATGACTCGAAGGAGCAAGGGCAGAACACCTGCTCCGTGGATCAGCAGCCCGATCAGCACGACGGCCATATATTTGATAAGGGGCTTGAGCACGCCGATTCCGGTGTGGCCCACGATGTCCGCCATCAGCGCGAACACGCCGAAGGGCGCCAGGTGCATCACCAGATCGGTGATTTTCAGCATGGCTTCGTTGAGGCCGTCGAAGAAGCTGATCAGAGTGCGCCCTTTCTCTCCGAGCGTGGTCAGCACGGCTCCGAAAATAAGCGCAAAGGCAATGAGGGGAAGCACGTCCGCCTCCGCGAGGGCCTGAAACGGATTGGTGGGAACGATGCGGAGCATGGTATCGAGCAGGGAGGGCCCGCCCTCTTTCAGTCGTTCCGGGATGGCGCTCAGCCCGATGTCCGCACCCACGCCCGGACGAACGAGATTGACCAGAATCAGCCCGATGATTACGGAGATTCCGGTGGTGGTCAAATAATACAGGATGGTTTTCCCTCCGATCCGGCCCAGGTTTCGGACGTCTCCGATGCCGGCCACGCCGGTGACGACGGAGGCGAGGATCAGGGGCACGATGATCATCTTCAGAAGCCGGAGAAAAATCGTGCCGATGGGCCGGACGTACGAGGTGTGTTCGCCGAGGAGCAGGCCGGCGAGGAGGCCCAGCAGGATGCCGAGAAATATCTGGGTGGAAAGTTTGAGTTTCAAGGCGCGGATTTTCCTTTCGGGTTCTGGTTTTTTCAGCGTTCGATCAGATTCAACCCGAAGGTCTGGGAAAAGGGGGTTTCCAGAGGCCCCTGGATTTTGAAAATTTCCCATTAGTGCTCTGTCAAGCCTCACCTGACGAGTTGTCATTCTGAGCCGAAGCGCAGTGGAGGCGAAGAATCTCGTTGTCCGCACAGCAGAATGCACGGGGAACAAAACCGAGATTCTTCGTCGCTCCGCTCCTCAGAATGACAGTCCGTCAAATCATTCATGACTGAGCATTAGAACTTCGGGTTGAAAGTGGGGGGAAATATCTAAGTATACGACAAAAGGCGTTTGTTGTCAATGGTACTTTTCACGTTTACCATAGAAAGGAGGGCTGGGTTTTTTTGTATAATGCTTTCCATTAGCCTACACAGCCACTTGCAAAAGTCCGAAAACTACGAGGACGCCACCCGGCTCGTAGCGGCAAAACGACTTTGTGATTGTCATTTGAGATGATGGATGCCGAAATAATCTCATCTGAAGAGGCGTTTTTCAAGTGGCTCTACAAGCACCCTATTTCCCGGAGGAAGCCATGAAAAAACAGTTTGTGCTCGTCGTGTTGTCGCTGCTCTTCGTCGCTCCCGGTTCGGCGTTTGCCCTTTTCGGCTTCGGCGCTCATGGGGGCCTGGATATGTACTCGGTGGATTCGGACTCGGAGAGCTTTACTCTGGATTACGGAGTTGAGGCGTCGTTGGTGCGGGAGGAGATCGGCCAACCCATCGCCTTTGGCGGGCATTTTTACGTGGACGCGCTGCCCGTCATTGACCTCGAACTCAGCGTGGATGTGGCGGTTCGGAAGTACCACATCACGTACGAGCGCAAGACCCTCGCAGGACTTCTCGACGATGAAAAAAGCGAGGACGCGACATTCGGACGGATCGGGGTCTATGCCACGATCCGCAAAGATCTGTTCACCTTTCCTCCGATTGTCAACACGGTTGCGCTTTACGCCGGAGGAGGCGTGGGGATGCATCTGGTCACGCCCATTATGTGCGAGGCGTTTCTCGTGGACAACATTAAGTCCCCGGAGGACCAGTTGGACGTGGACGACATCATCGAAAAGGCCACCCGGGTGGGCGGCCATGCGTTGGTCGGGGTGCGGATCAAGCCACCGATGATTCCGGTCGCTTTGGGCGTGGAGGCCAAATACACCATGATGAGCGAAGGGGACTACGAAGAGCCGAGCGTGTTTCCCACTGTGTACGGGAAAGTATCCTTTGATTTTTGAACGACGCACGAAATTTTACTGCGGAGGGCACAGAGGACGCAGAGAAATCCCTGTTTTTTGTCTTTCTCAGCGATCTCAGCGGTCTCCGCGGTGAGCGTAGCCTTTGGAAGGGAGATCGCGATGGAAGGAAGGTTGAAAGTCTTCGCGGGACAGAGCAATCCGGTTTTGGCCCGGGAGATTTGTAGAGCATTGGGCGTTACGTTGGGCAACAAGACCTTCACGCAGTTCAGCAACGAAAATATCAAAGTGAAGATCAGGGAGAACGTGCGGGAGGCGGACGTCTTTGTGGTGCAGACCTCGTGTTCGCCGGTGAGCGATCATCTGATGGAACTACTGATTATGATAGATGCCCTGAAGTATGCGTCGGCCGCGCGAATTACGGCGGTGCTGCCCTATTACCCGTATGTCCGCTCGGATAAGAAGGACGAGCCGAGAATCTCGATCACCGCACGTCTCGTGGCCGATCTGTTGGAGACCGCCGGAGCGAGCCGGGTGCTGACGATGAACCTGCACGCCGAGCAGATCATCGGTTTTTCGAGGATTCCCGTGGACCAGTTGTTAGCCATTCCGATCATCTGCGATTATTTTGCCAAAAAGGATCTTTCGAATTTTGTGGCCGTGGCGCCGGACGTGGGGCGGGCCAAGACCACGGAGCATTATGCCCGGAGGCTCGATCTTCCGATGGCGATCCTGGACAAGCGCCGCATCGGGGACGACGAACATGCGGTCATTCGCCACGTGATCGGCGAGGTGGAGGGGAAGGACGTGATGCTCCTCGACGACGAAATCCTGACGGGCGGCTCCATGTTGGAGGGGATTCGTGCGTTGAAGGAGTGCGGAGCACGGCGGGTGCTGGCCGGTTGCGTGCACGGAGTCCTGTCCGGGAGTGCCGTGCCCGATATCGAGGCGTCGCCGATCGAGGAGTTGGTGGTCACCAACACGATTCCGCTGAAGCGGGAGAGCTCCAAAATCACGGTACTCTCGGTGGCCCGGTTGTTTGCGGATGCGATCCGGGCGATCCACGAGGGGAGTTCGGTAAGCGCCTTGTTCGACTGAGAACGGCGGATTCCAATAGCCACGAAGGACGCTAAGTTTCGCTAAGGCAAAATTTTTCTTAGTGTCCTTCGCGTTCTTAGCGGCTGATAGGGTTTAAGGGGGGGACAAATATGCACCGATTCTTAGTGGTTCACGGCCCGAATCTGAATCTCCTCGGAGTTCGGGAGCCGGATGTATATGGGAGCGAGACGCTGGACCGGATCAACGCGTCCGTCGAGGCGCTGGCGAAGGAGTTGGACGTCGAGGTGCGGATTGTTCAGTCCAACCACGAGGGGAAGATCATTGACGAAATTCAGCAGGCGCGTACATGGGCGGATGGCATCGTGATCAATCCGGGAGGACTGACGCACACTAGCATCTCCGTGCGCGATGCCATCGCCGGAGTGGATATCCCGAGCGTGGAGGTGCACCTGTCCAATCTGTATGCGCGCGAGGCCTTCCGCCACGAATCCGTTATCGCGCCCGTGTGCGTGGGGTACGTAGCGGGATTCGGCGCGGAGAGCTATCGGTTGGGCCTGCGCGCCGTATGTGAGTTGATAAAACCAGGTGAAAGTGAGAAAGTGGGAAAGTGAGACAGTGAGAAACATGGCTGCGGTTAAGCAAGTCCGGACTGAGCGTCTCAACCGCAATCCATTCTTTCCGGCGTTTTCAAGGGGGCTGTATGTCGTTTCGTAATGGTCTGGGATGGATACTTGCAGGGATCGCGCTTTTTGCATCGGAGGCCGGCGCGGGCCGCATAGACGTGCGTTCCACGTTCGAGCCGATGGAGCGGCGATTGCACGCGGCGTACGGCTGGGATCGGGGCAGGCGTTCGGCCAAGCCGGCGGCGTCTCCCGAAGTGGGCGCGTCCCGGACCTTCTGGGCCTATGAGCGGACGACGGCCGCTGACGGGCACTTCTATCCTGTCGAGGCGACATGCCGGGGGGGGGGCGCGCATGCGGTTATTTTCGTGGAGGATGCGCAGTGGAACGAGCGCGTGGCGTCCAAGGATGTGGAGGGTCTGATCGAGGGCTTCGACCGGGCGACGCCGGGACATCCC
>JAUWMS010000443.1 GCA_030613045.1 Candidatus Latescibacterota bacterium
ACCACGGTCGGTTTAACCTTCTTACCGACGGCCACGAACGCCTTCCCCGTATTCTGAAGTTGAAAAATCGCCTCGGGAATCTCCTCATCCGATCCCAAGGCCACTGCCTTTGCGGCCGGCGCAGCTTGACCTTCGGCCAGCCATCCCATCTCAGCGGAGAGGAATACGCCGAACGCCATACCGAGGATCACGAACAAAGCGGCTATCGAGATGGACTTTTTGGATCGTGCCATAATAAAACCCCTTCCTTGTGAGTGGTGATTGGCGATTGGTGCCACCTTTGCCGTGAACTCCACGCTGTTCCGTTCACGGTTCGGGGGACGATTTCTCCGAAACCGCCGAACTGTGCACGAAGAAACCGGACGTGCGCGGTAGGAGATTATACGGTCACCACGCAAGATTTGTTCCCTTTATTTTGTGCCAAAAATCAAAAAAGGGCGATCACATAAAACGCCCTTTCGCCCCGAGTTCCTGCTCAGTATCCTGGTTTTTTTTACGAACGAATGGGGACCGACATCTCCGCCGGCCCCCAAACTGTTCGCCCTGCTTATTCCACTGCGATCGGGATTTCCTTCCCCTTCGCCACCTCGGTTTTTGCAAGCGTGACGGTCAACACGCCGTCTTTGAAGGTGGCCTTCACCTTGTTCGCATCCACCGTATTCGGCAACGCGAACGACCGGGTAAATTTCCCGCAGCAACGCTCTACCCGATAGTAGTTCGTGCCTTCCTTCTCCTCTTCGTGCTTCTTCTCACCCTTCAAGGTCAGCACGTTGTTCTCGATGCGAATCGAGACGTCCTCGCGGTTCAATCCGGGCAGATCCGCGGCGACGATCAGATCGCCGTTGGTCTCCGAAATATCCACCTTCGGAACCCACGCGCCTTCCAGTTCGTCCCCTCTCCAGGGAAAATCGGGAAGAAAGCTGCCGAATACCCGATTGATCTCGTCCCGAACGTCCAAACTTCCTCTCGGTCTCCATTGTACGAGTGCCATGTTGAACACCTCCTCTTTATGGATTTGTGGTTACGGGTTTACCTGCACTGTTCTCGCTTTCGTTTTCTTTCTAACGCAAAACCCGTGCCAGTCCATGAAAAAGAGATTAGAATTCGTTCGAAGTCCTTGTGTATCTGTGTGGATAGGTTTTTTCTGTTTCGGAGACCCCCGATTCGGCCTCCCCAATAGGCCCCCGGTGTTCGGAGAAGGCCTGCCTATGTGGCGTCACAATGACGAATAAGACGTCCCATTATGGCTTTCTGCTGTCGTTCTGGCATCATGACTTCCCTTCAACAATCAAAGTCACCGGCCCGTCGTTGTGGATCTCCACCGCCATGTGCGCTCCGAAAACACCCGTGCGCACCTCCAATCCCTCCTCGCGCAGCACCTCCACAAACCGCTCGTACAAAGGCTCCGCTTGCTCAGGCGGCGCGGCTTCCGTGAAGCTCGGACGCTTCCCCTTTCGGGTATCCCCGTATAGCGTGAACTGAGAGATCGCCAGCATGGCGCCTCCCACGTCCGAAGCAGAGCGGTTCATCTTTCCGGACTCGTCCCCGAAGATCCGAAGGCCCGCACACTTTCGGGCCACATACTCCACGTCCCCGACCGTATCTCCGCGTGCGATCCCAATTAACAGCACCAGCCCGCTTTCGATCTCCGCGTGCATCCTCCCTTCGATCCGAACCGCTGCCCGCTTGACCCGCTGAACCACAACCCGCATTTTGGCCTCCCAATTATGATTTTGACCCCGGACCACGGAAGTACACGGAAATACACAGAAAATGCCGTTCCGAAAAAATCCGTGGTGTTCCGTGTGTTTCCGTGGTACCCGATTTTATGCCTCTCGGCTACAGTTTTCCCTTCGTAAATCCATACCCCCCGATGACCGTGCCGAGATTCCAGTACCGGGCATCCCCGGGACAGAAGACAAAGGGTCGGATCGCGGCTATGTTCAATCCTCCGTCCTGCACCACCTCTTCGTCCGCGTGGACGGCGACGACTTCTCCTATGTACATATCGTGCACCCCAAGCCGCAGCGTCTGCCGAACCTCGCACTCGATGTTGACCGGACACTCGAGGATCAACGGAGCGTTCACCTTCTCCGCGGGTACCGGGGTCAGTCCCGCGCCCTCGAATTTGTCCTCCTTCCGACCGGACACCACGCCGCAATAGTCCGTCTCCCGGACCAACGCTTCGGACGGGATATTGATCACAAACGCGGAGGACTCCTCGATTAACTTATGAGAATGCCGCGAAGAGCGTAGGCTGATGCTCATCATCGGCGGTCCCGAAGACACGATGCCCACCCAGGCCAACGTGATAATATTCGGTTTTCCGTCCGATCCCTGCGCCGTCACCAAAACCACCGGAGTCGGCGAAAACACGGTGCCCGGCTGCAAATTTTTCTTGGCCATACCTGCCTCCTTTCACATGGAGTACGTCAGAACAATGAGATGGTGTGCCTGAACCATGAGGAATCCTTGCCACAGAGCATATCCCGACCATGCGAGATGCTTTTAACAACGGCAACATAGCTTGCGCTCGCCCACCCGGTTTTGGTGAAACGCCCACAACCGCTTCCTGAATGTGACCATTTGGATCTGATCTCAAAAAATTGAAAAAAATCCCCAAATGTGATCTGGATCACATGCGGGCGGTCATCCATGTTGTATCTTTGCTGTCATAGTTCTTCGTACTATATTCTCCAAAGTTTGCTTGGATGTGCTTATTTTATCCAAAGGCTGTACGATCTTTCCCGAAAAAAGGAGGGTTCTATTATGGCACCGATGACTCCGGAGGAAGTAAAAGAATGGAGACACAAACGCAGGATCCTTTCCTACGCGTTTCTCTCCTCTTTAGGCATGTTTTTGAGTCTCTTAGCCGGCTCCCTGATCGCAAAGTTGTGATGCCCGAAAGTCCCTCTTATTCCAGACTGCCCGCAAAAATGAATCCCGCAGAGGGGACGCCTCTTCCTGAACTCCACGCTTACATTGCGTGGAGTTCTTTATTTTGCTGCAAAAAAGCCCAACAAAGCAACCTGTTGGGCTTGACGCATTGGCACGACGGGACTTCCTCGTTCCCACGCAGAGCGCCGGAACGAGGTGTCTATAGATAAGTCGCACAAAACCAGTAATTAGTGGATAACGTCCTTTACGCTTTTTGCCCCTTTGCGGTGAGAAATACATTTGAAGGAGCCTATTCCGTCTTCCCATCTATCGTCCCGACCTCGATCTTGAGATCTTCGCGCTTTATGATGCGATCCAACTGGCCATCCCGAATCCATACCACCCGATCCGACACGTTCAGCATCTTGTGATC
>JAUWMS010000561.1 GCA_030613045.1 Candidatus Latescibacterota bacterium
GGGAATCGCCCCTTCCTCCTTGAACCGGAAATACGACTCCACGGACATATTTCCCACGGGCCGTCCCATCACAATCACCTGCGCGCCCACGTCCGTTGTAGGCTTGAGCAGGATCGGATTCATCGTGACCTCCGGCTCCAACCGGCACGCCCGCGCCTGCACCACCTGCGCGCGTCCCATCTCTCCGCCGTCCAGCGTGACGTAAGAATTGAGCGCCATATTCTGCGACTTGAACGGCGCCACCCGGTACCCGTCCTGGAGGAAAATGCGGCACAGCGCGGCAGCCAGTACGCTCTTGCCCACGTCCGAGCCGGTTCCCTGGAGCATGATGGATTTGGCCATTTTTGTTTTACTCGAAGAAGGTGGGAATGCTGAGAATGCTGCGTGAAACGTAAAACGTGAAACGTGAAATGTAAAACGTGAAACGTGAAACGGAGGTGGATGATTTGCTCTACGCTTTACGTTCTACGCTGGGGTGCAAAGCCTCCTCCAATGCTCGAAGGAGGCGTTCGTTTTCTTCGTGGATGCGCACGGCGATGCGGAAGAAACTGTTGTCCAAGCCATCGAAGGAGGAGGCGTCGCGGATGAGGAGACCTTTTTTGCCCAGACGGCTGCGGAGGGTAACCGCATCCAAGTCGGATCGCTCGATCTTGATCAGCAAAAAATTGACCTCAGAGGGAAAGGGACGGATGCCCGCTATCCGGCTCAATCGCTGAAAGAGAAAGGCTCGCTCCGAATGGATGAGGCGTCGGGTACGTTCCCGAAAGTCCTCGCATGGGAGCGCCGCAATCCCGGCAGCTTGAGCCAAGGTGCTCACAGCCCACGGCTCCTGACAGCGAGTGATCTTTTCGATGACTTCGGGTGCGCCGACAGCATAGCCCAATCGCAGACCCGGACAGCCGTATAGCTTCGTGAAGCTACGCAGGACCAGCAGGTTCTCGAAATCCCGGATCGCATTCAGCACGGAGAACCGCTTTGGATCGTCCGAAAATTCCACAAACGCCTCATCTACCACCAGGGCTATCCCCCGTCGGCGACACTGCTCCGCTGACGTCCGCACATCCGCCTGGGCCATCGCTTGCCCGGTGGGATTATTGGGATTGCACAGAAAAACGAGCGCGACCCCGTCCAACGCCTCCGCGATTCGATTCCCGTTCAGAGCAAAGCCATCGGCTTCGCGTGATAGAAGCACCTTAATCTCGGCTTCGAATCGCCGGGCCGCCGCCGCATATTCGCCGAACGCCGGAGCGCAAATCAGCGCCCGCGCCGGCCTGATCGCCTCCATGATCCGATGAATCAGCGCACAGGAACCGTTTCCCACCAAAATCCGCCGGACGTCCAGACCGTGTCGTGCCGAAAGCGCCTCCCGAAGTTCCGTGCACAGAGGATCCGGATATTGGGAAATCTGCTTTAGATGAGCCGAGATGCTCTGTCGCACTTCCTCCGGAAAGCCGAGCGGATTGATGTTCGCACTGAAATCCAGCAAGTCCTCCGACGCAATGCCGAACTCGAGGGAAGCCCCTCTCACGTCTCCGCCGTGCATACCATCAAACATCGTCTATCCTTCTGAGGTTACTCTTGCAGCGGAGTGAATCTTCTAACCCCTTTGTCACCGAGACATACACGCGAGACCTCCACCTCGTATGTGGCTCCGGATGTAAGCTGAGTAGGAGGGGTCATCTCCCTCACTTTCTCGGGAACCTGACCATAGATCACTGGTGAATGGATGACATCTCCAAAAAAAGGAGGGCCATCTACCGGATATATCCAGTGCCTCCCCGCACCATGGCTCCCCCACCCCCACTCCCTGTGCTTCCACCCTGCATCTGCACGGTCCACTAAAATGAC
>JAUWMS010000258.1 GCA_030613045.1 Candidatus Latescibacterota bacterium
GGATGGCGCAGGCGGACGATAAGGTATTGGTGGCCGTATCGGGCGGAGCGGATTCAGTGGCGCTGCTGCATATCCTCAGTCGATTGCGGGAGGCACTTCACATCCGTCTTCACGTGGCGCACCTCAATCATAGTCTGCGCGGGAGGGATTCGGATGAGGATGCCCGTTTCGTCGAAGCGCTGTGCTCCGATCTCGGCATTCCCTTCACCGGAGGGAGGAAGGACGTGCGGTCATTCGTTCGGGAGCAACGGCTTTCCTTGGAGGAAGGCGCGCGGATTGTACGCTATCGTTTTCTAATGGAGGTGGCCGAACAGGTCGGAGCCACTCGGATCGCCACCGGGCATACCGCGGATGATCAGGCCGAGACGGTGCTTTTTCGCCTGCTGAGAGGGAGCGGCGTAAAAGGACTGGGGGGCATGCATCCCGTCCGGGAGGGGCGGTTTATCCGTCCACTGCTCGCCGTGCGCCGGTGGGAGGTCGAGCAGTATCTGGCTGAGAGACAACTGGTGTTTCGATGCGACCGTTCCAATGAGGATACCGCATTCACCCGGAATCGGATCCGGTGGGAGCTGCTGCCGTTTCTGCGGGAGCAGTTCAATCCCAATATCGTGCGCACACTAATCCGAGCCGCGGCGATCCTGCGGGACGAAGACGACTTTGCGGAACGCGAGACCACGCGCGCGCTGGATCGAATCGCAAAAAAACGCGAAAAGCGCAAAATAGTACTTGATCTTCCCGCGTTTTTGGAGTATCATAGAGCGTTGAGACGAAGGCTGATCCGGCGGATCTGCGGGGAGTTGGCTCAATCGCCGGGGTTTGAGGAGACCGAGCGGATCATGCGGCTTGCGTCCGGGCAGGGAGGGATGCTCCGCACGGGCTCCGGGATCCGGGTGCAGCGCGCTCAAGATGCGCTTCTTTTCAAGCTTGGCGAGACGCCCGCTTTCCGATATGTGGTTCCGATGGAGGGCGGCATAGCGCTCCCCGGATTGGAGGCGCGTCTGATCACCTCGGTGTTTCCTCGTGCTTCCTCGGAGGAATCCTCCTTCAGATCGGATGGCGCGTGCGCCTTTTTCGACAGGGATACGCTGGCCGGGGCGCTGATGGTGCGCAGCAGAGAGCCGGGGGATCGGATTCAGCCGTTCGGCATGAAGGGGCATAAGAAGGTAAAGGATCTGCTCATGGACCGAAAAATTCCCCGCATCCTGCGCGACGAAGTGCCGGTGTTGTGCGATGCGGAGAAAATTATTTGGGTGATCGGGATGGCTACGCACGAAGCCTGCCGCGTTACTTCCCGAACCGAGCAGGTGTTGAAGGTTGCATTCAAACGTGAAACGTAAAACGTAAACCGCGAGTCGTTGAGAGCTTTGCGGTGAATTTGTTTTTCGGAGAAAGAGGGTTGGATTATGGCTCAGGAGAAGCACGGAAGGGAAGCGACACCGAAGCGGGAAGACTTGCGGAAGAAGGAAGCGCCGCCGAAAAAGGAAGGCATGCCGAGGAAGAGAGTGGTGACTCAGAGGGGAAGTGTGCGGAAGAGAGAGGACGTACCGAAGAAGAAAGTGGTGCAAGATCGAAAGAAGAAAGTGGTGCAAGATCGAAAAGAGAAGCCCGCCAAGTCGCCGGAAAAGAAGCCGTTTTTTCAGAGAAAAAAAGGGGACGAGCCGTTCCAGTGGAAACAGGCTTCGAGGACGATGTTGTTCTGGGTGCTCTTTATTCTGGTGGCGGTGAGCGTCACCCGTTTTTTGGGGAGTACGCCCTCCGACGAGCAGGAGGTCACCTATACGCAATATCGGCTTCTTCTGGAGAACCGGCGGATCCAGAGCGCGGTGATTGTGGATCGGGTATTCCACGGGGTTCTCACCGAACCCTATCCGTTTCCGGATGGCGAGGGGTTTCTGGAGGTTCAGAAAATTGTGCTGAATCTGGGTCCCATAGATGCGGATACGAAGAAGGAGTGGGAGGAATATGAGATCAATTTTTATTTTAAGGAACGGGGGGGCAATTGGCTGGGGTTTCTGATCCAGATGCTCCCGTGGATTTTCTTTATCGGGTTGTGGTTCTTTATCTTTCGACAGATGCAGGGCGGCCCGAAAGGGCTGTTCTCTTTTGGAAAAAGCAAGGCGAAGTTGCTGACGGAGGATAAGCCCAAAGTCACATTCAAAGACGTGGCCGGCGCGGAAGAAGCCAAGCAGGAACTTCAGGAGATCATCGAATTCTTGAAGGAGCCCGCCAAATTCCAGAAGCTGGGGGGGCGTATTCCAAAGGGTGTTCTGTTGATCGGACCTCCGGGCACGGGAAAAACGTATATGGCCAAGGCCGTTTCCGGCGAGGCGGGCGTGCCGTTTTTCAGCATGAGCGGATCGGACTTTGTGGAGATGTTTGTGGGCGTTGGGGCCTCCCGCGTCCGGGACCTGTTTGTACAGGGCAAAAAGAACGCGCCGTGCATCATCTTCGTGGATGAGATAGACGCGGTGGGCCGCCATCGGGGGGCCGGCATCGGGGGCGGGCACGACGAGCGGGAGCAGACGCTCAATCAGCTTCTCGTGGAGATGGATGGTTTCGAGTCCAACGAGGGGGTCATTTTCATGGCCGCCACCAACCGGCCGGATGTGCTGGATCCGGCGCTGATGCGGCCCGGTCGCTTCGACCGCGTGGTGGTCGTGGATCGGCCCGATGTGAGAGGCCGGGAGGGCATTCTGAGGATCCATACGAGAGCCGGCCCCCTGGCAAAGAGCGTTCGCTTGAGCGTCCTGGCGCGGGGCACTCCGGGGCTTTCGGGTGCGGATATTGAAAATCTGGTCAACGAGGCCGCGCTGTTGGCGGCACGAAAAAGTCGAAAAAACGTCACGATGGCGGACTTCGAGGAGGCCCGGGACAAGGTGATGATGGGCGTGGAGCGACGAAGTATGGTCATCAGCGACGAGGAGAAAAAACTCATCGCTTATCACGAGATAGGCCACACCCTGGTGGCCAAGTTGATCCCCGGAAGCGATCCGATCCACAAGGTGACCATTATTCCCCGGGGGCGCGCGTTGGGGGTGACGCATTATCTGCCCATCGACGAGAAGCACACGTATTCCAAGAGCCACTGCGTGGGCAAGTTGGCGCATGCCCTCGGAGGGCGGGCCGCGGAGTTGATCACCTTCAAGGAACTGACTACCGGATCGGGCAACGATTACGAGCAGGCTACCGCGCTGGCGCGAAGTATGGTGTGCGAATGGGGGATGAGCGAAAAACTGGGCCCGTTGACGTATGGGAAAAAAGAGGAGGAGATCTTCCTCGGTCGGGAGATCGTTCAGCATCGCGACTACAGTGAGAACACGGCTCAGGCCATAGACGCGGAAGTGCGAGCCCTGATAAATGCGGCGGAAGAGACTGCGCTGCGGCTTCTTCGGGAGAACGAAGACAAGATGCACATGTTGGCAAAGGCGCTTTTGGAGTTCGAGGTGCTCGACGGGGATCAGATAGACAAATTGCTGAGAGGGGAAAAGATCCGCAAGACGACGCCGGGACGGAGTCCGAGACGCCGGTCGCGAAGGCCCTCGAGACGGCCCTCCGGGAGTTCCGAACAGAAAGCGCGGGAACCGGGTCAGAGGACGGCCCGGCCAAGAGAAAGCCAGGGGGAGCGGCAAAAGTAAGGATCGAGGATTAAATAACTGTCCCATTTCACCGCGGAGACCGCGGAGGGAAGAAGGGAAGAAAGTGAGAAAGTGAGAAAGTGTGACCCCACTCTCCTTTTTCCCACTTTCACAGTTTTTTGGGGCTTAGTGGTTGAGGGTTGTCTTCATTCAGTAGGTCGATTCAGTCCAATAGAGGGAGAATCGACTAAGGGATAGAGGCCGTTTATTTAATTCTCAGTCCTAAAAGGGAAGGTCACCATGGATCGGGAAAAAATCGAACAGGGCGCGCGGCTTATTCTCGAAGGAATTGGGGAGGACCTCGGAAGAGAGGGGTTGATGGATACGCCCCGGCGTGTGGCCGAAATGTGCGCGGAGATCTTCGATGGATTGGGAAGCGACCCCCTCGAGAAGTTGAAACTTTATTCCACCAAAAATGAAGACGAATTGATCCTCGTCAAAAATATTTCCTTCCACTCGATCTGCGAACATCACCTTCTTCCTTTTCTTGGGAACGTGCACATCGCGTACGTTCCCGCCAAGGATCGGATCACGGGATTCAGTCACCTGGTCCGGGTGGTGGATATTTTTTCCCACCGGCCTCAGCTTCAGGAGCGGCTTACCACCGATATCGCCGATGCCCTGGTCGAGGTGCTTCGTCCGAGGGGGGTGTTGGTGGTCATCGAGGCGGAGCAGATGTGTCTGACCATGCGGGGTATCAAGAAACCCGGAATTCTTACGATGACCTCGGCTATGCGGGGGATTTTGCGCCAGGAGGCCACGCGTATGGAGGCCTTCTCGATGATTATGGGGAAGACGCGTTTGTGAGCGGGTTCGCTCCGCAGGTGCAGCCGGGTGGCTGTTTTACGGAGCGAAAGAAATAGGAACACGGGCAAGTGGGCAGAGTAACCTTACTCAAAAGGAGGCGGCAATGCGTGGTACCTCTCTCAGAATAGTCATTCGATCCGCTGTGATTTTGGCGATCTCGATGGGTGCTGTGTTTTCGAATGCGTGGGCAGCGCCGGATCGGAACGAGGATTTTTCAATCCGCAATCCGCAATTCGCAATCCGCAATCCGTTGGGGCTTCCGACGGGCCTGGATCCCATTCAGACTGCGCTCAAGGAGACTTTTGCGGCGAATGTCTCCGGGGAGATAGCGGAGTTAGCGGAGCAGATCCCGCAGAAATCTCCGAAGAAGGCGCTGTTGTTCTCGGCCCTGGCGCCCGGCGCGGGTCAGATCTATGGAGGCAAGCTTCTCAGGGGCGCTGTGTTTCTCGCGGTGGAGGCCGCGCTTTGGACGGGGTATGTGGGGCTGGATAAGAAAGGCGGCGACATCGAGGACGATTTCATGGCGGTTGCGGATCAATACTGGGATGTGAATGAGTATCTGGTGGGGAAGGATCAATATGTTTCGGCAACGGGGGATACGACCATCTTTACGCATGGGCTGCCGAGGGATAGCGCCGGGGAGGTAAGCAAGACGGAGCAGTATTACGAGATGA
>JAUWMS010000492.1 GCA_030613045.1 Candidatus Latescibacterota bacterium
GGAGCCGGTGGGTGTGGTGCCGGATCAATTCGCGGCGTTCATCTTCCCCTACCCACTCAGCCTGGCCGAGCAGTTCGGAAAATGCTATTACGGATGCTGCGAGCCGGTGCACAATAGATGGCATATCCTCAAGCGGATACCCAACCTGGCGCGCGTGTCCGTATCGCCCTGGGCGGACGAGGAGTTTATGGCCGCGGAATTGGGTCGCGACTACGTCTATTCCCGCAAGCCCAACCCCACGCTCATCAGCACCGGGCGCTTCGATGAAGACGCGATCCGTGCCGACCTCCGCAAGACCCTTGCCGTGGCGAAGGACTGCCGCGTCGAAATCATCATGAAGGATGTGCATACGCTCAACAACGAACCAACGCGTCTGCCCCGGTGGGTCGAGATCGCGCGCGAGGAGATGGAGCAGTCCACGATTTCAATCGGGGGTTGCTGAATGGCACGGGACCATCCCCGTCAACTGTGCGCCGGCATTAATAATTAATAATTCAGAATTTACAATTCACAATTGAATATTAACTCCAAATTGTGAATTGTAAATTCTGAATGACGGGTTGACAAGCGCCACGACTCCATGGCACTTGTCAACTAATTGTGGACGATTGCCTTGTCTTCATAATCTGATCTTCTTTTTTGTTATCGGAGACTTACCAAAGCCCGCCCGAAGGGCGCTAAGTGCACGTTTCACGTTTCACATCCAAGGAGACCCTCGTGCCTTCGTCCTGCTTAATCGTCATTCCTACCTTCAACGAAAAAGAAAACATCCGGGAAATCGTTGATGCCGTCCTGGCTCTTGACCGGAACCTGGACATTCTCATCGTGGACGACAATTCTCCCGACGGCACCGGCGAGATTGCAGACCGGCTCTCCGGGGAACGGGAGGCGGTGCACGTGCTTCACCGGGAGGAGAAATCGGGCCTGGGCGCAGCGTATATGGCGGGCTTCAAATATGCGCTGGCCCATCAATATGACCTGATCTTCGAGATGGACGCGGATTTTTCACACGATCCCAAATACATCCCCCAATTCTTAGACAAAATCGAATCCAGCGACCTCGTCATCGGCTCCCGGTACACCGACGGGGTCAACGTGGTGAACTGGCCGATAAAACGCCTTCTCCTCAGCTACTACGCCAATATGTATTCCAGGATCGTCACCGGCATGCCCATCCGCGACGCGACCGGAGGATACAAGTGTTTTCGCAGAGCGGTGCTGGAAGCCATGGACTTAGACGGGGTAAGCTCCACCGGATACGCCTTTCAAATCGAAATGAACTTCAGAGCCTGGAAAAAAGGATTTCGCATCTGCGAACTCCCCATCGTCTTCTGGGACCGCCGCAAAGGCGTCTCCAAGATGTCCTTCAGCATCGCCAAAGAAGCCATCTGGATGGTCTGGAAGCTGAGGGTGGAAAGCTTGTTTGGGAGGATGTAGCGAAGGACGAGGAAAAATGGACCATTTCAAAGAGTTCAAAAATTGCCAAAATTGGGGTGCGGGCACTTCAGGCAATTTTTGAACTCTTTGAAATCTTTGAAATTTAGGCAATGGGGAAGGGCCAAGGGGGAGGAGATGGACTTATCCGTCGTCATCTTAAATTACAATGTCAAGAGCTTCCTGGAGCAAGCCCTCCGATCCACGCTGGCTGCGATGGAGGGACTGGACGGAGAAGTCTTCGTGGTGGATAACGCGTCCACCGATGGCAGCGTGGAGATGGTGCGGGCCTCGTTTCCTCAGGTGCATCTGATCGCCAACACAGAGAACGTGGGATTCGCCAGGGGTAATAATGTCGCTCTGGTGAAATGCCAGGGGCGATATATTCTCCTGTTGAATCCGGATACCGTGGTGCATCGGGATACTCTGCGCATCATGGTGGACTTTATGGATCGCCACCCGGAGGCCGGAGCCGCGGGATGCAAAATCCTCAATCCGGACGGGACCCTTCAATTGGCGTGCCGCCGGGGATTTCCCACGCCGACGGTAGCCTTTTTTAAGATCGTCGGCCTCAGCGCGCTCTTCCCCAAAAGCCGCCTCTTCGGACGCTACAACCTGACGTATCTAAATCCCGACGAGACCGCCGAAGTGGACGCGATTTCGGGGTCTTTTATGATGCTCCGCCGGGAGATCATCGAGCGCGTGGGGCTTCTCGACGAAACCTACTTTATGTATGGGGAGGACCTGGACTGGTTCTACCGCATCCGGCAGGCGGGCTATAAAATCTTTTACGTGCCCGCGACCGAGATCGTGCACTTCAAGGGCGAGAGCAGCAAACAAGTGTCCAAGACGAAGCACCTGATGGATTTTTATCGGGCGATGTATATTTTTGTGCGAAAGCACCTCCGTTGCCGCTACACCTTCTTCCCGGAGTGGCTCCTGACTGTGGGAATCGTCCTCAGAGGCCTTTTCTCCCTGATCGCCCGGTTGCTGGAAAAATGCGCGATTCCTCTGATTGACCTCGTGCTGGTGCTCATGGGTTTCAGCCTCGGCATCGTCACGCGCTTCGGAGAACTGGCCCTGCCCGCTCCGTTTGGGGATGCCCGTTCGTATTTTATCATCTATGGCCCCATCTCGGCGATGTGGCTTTCGGCCTTCCTGCTCGTCGGATTGTATGGCCGAAAAAAATACTCCGCATTCCGCGCCCTGATTGGCGTGATCCTTGGATTTCTCGCCGTGACATCGGCTCCTTTTTTCCGAAAAGATTACGCGTTTTCGCGGCTCGTGGCCCTCTATTCCCTCGGCTACAACACCGTCCTCATCCCTGGATGGCGAATATTGATAAACAGGCTCTCCAAACGCAGGGCCGGATACTGGATCGGTCGGAAGCGCACCCTGATCGTGGGCACGAATCACGAGGGCGTATCCTTTCTCCGAACGGTTCGGGATCACCCCGCATTGGGGTACG
>JAUWMS010000370.1 GCA_030613045.1 Candidatus Latescibacterota bacterium
CCTGCACGATGGCCGCTGCTGGTCGTTGGAGGAAATCTGGACGCTGTACAATCCGTACGACCTGCACGGAGCCGCCAACGATCTGACCAAGCAGCAGTTGAACGATCTGATCGAGTATCTGAAGGCGTTGTAATTTTGAGAGGAACAGCGTGAAAACACACTATGCAGCACTTGCGGATCAGTATCGAAACGCCCTTCTGAACGACGTGATTCCGTTCTGGGAAACGCACTCGATGGATCACAAATGCGGCGGATATTTTACCTGCCTCGACCGAGGCGGCACGGTCTTCGACACGGACAAATTCGTGTGGCTCCAGGCGCGGCAAGTGTGGATGTTCTCCATGCTCTACAACGAGTTGGAGAAACGGGAATCCTGGCTTGACATCGCCCGGCACGGCGCTCAGTTTCTCCGCGGGCACGGCATGGACGAGGACGGAAACTGGTATTTCGCCCTCGCCCGCGATGGTCAGGCGCTGGTGCAGCCCTATAATATCTTCTCCGACTGCTTCGCCGCCATGGCGTTCAGCCAATATGCCCTCGCCACCGGAGATGCGGAGGCGAAGGAGCTCGCCGAGCGAACCTACCGCAACATCCTTCGCCGCAAGGACAATCCCAAGGGCAAGTATAACAAGGAGGTTCCCGGCACGCGCCCTATGATCTCTCTGGCCCTGCCGATGATCCTCGCCAATCTTTCGCTCGAGCTGGAGTGGATGCTCGACGCCGACACCCTCGACCAGACTGTCTCCGGATCCTTAGATGAGATATTCTCGTTGCTCCTCGATCCGGAACGGAAGCTTTTTTACGAACAGGTGGCGCCGGATGGAACCCCTTTGGACTGCTTCGATAGCCGCCTGATTCTTCCCGGCCACGGCATCGAGGCCATGTGGTTCGTCATGGACATTGCCGAACGCCGGAAGGACCCGGCCACCATCGAGAAAGCGGTGGATGTGGTGTTGCATACGCTCGACTTCGGCTGGGACAGGGAGCACGGAGGCATCTTCTATTATCTCGATGCGCAGGGACATCCGCCTCAGAAGCTCGAATGGGATCAAAAATTATGGTGGGTGCATATCGAGACGCTGGTGGCGCTGATTATGGGCTATCGCCTCACCGGCCGGGAGGATTGCTGGGCGTGGTTCGAGAAAGTGCACGACTATACGTGGCAGCGGTTTCCCGATCCCGAAATCGGCGAATGGTTTGGATATCTCAATCGCCGGGGCGAGGTGTTGCTGCAGATGAAGGGCGGGAAGTGGAAGGGATGTTTTCACGTGCCGCGGGGACTGTACCGGTGTATGCGGGAGTTTGAGAAGCTCAGCGGCTGATTTGCCGGTTAATCTTAGTAAAAGGGGTGATCAAAAATGGCGCAAAGAGCGATCAGGATAGAAGTTCCTTTCAGGCACTTGTTGACCATTGTGGATCAATTGACCTTGATGGAAGAAGTCGTTTTGAGGAAGCGGTTCGAGGAAGAAAATCCATTGTCCTGGAAGGAAAGATTTGGAGAGGCTCTGGGCAATTTGGGCGAACGGAATAAAGACATTCCCCTCGAGCAGGTGGAACAAGATGTGGCCAGAGCCATCAGGGAGGTAAGAGCGAATCAAGGAGGTGATGTTGAATGAATGGTTCTGTTGAGCAGTTTGTCTATGAACAATGGGTAAAACCTGTTGAAGAGGCTCATATTCCCCCAAAAGCGATAGCGAACGTGACGGGGATTCCGTTGAAGTACATCGTCGGCCTTTTCGAGACGATCAGAAAGCCAGTAGATTCGTTCAAGAAGGACACGATAAGGCTTGCACCAATCGGGCTGGCTATGACTTCCGATGAGTTTTGGGAAAAGGTAGATCAGGAGCTGAATGAGTGTCTGGTTAAAATGAAGACCGATGATGTCCTTGGAGCGGCTCATGTAGCAAAAGAGGAAGCGCATAAATTGTTGAGTGATAAAGATAATATAGCATTCTTCGATAGGTTCGCCAGATAGCTTTAGATAGGATCGCTTGGGCAGTTTATAGGGGATATGGATGTGAAGATATATCTGGATTCTTCAGTGGTCATAGTCTTTCTTTTTGGGAGATTCAGGGAACCCGAACGATATTCTGATGTGGAGCAGATGTTCGCACACATTCTTGCAGGCGAGATCGAAGGCGTGCTTTCTTTCTATGCTTTACCTGAAATCTATGCTTACGTGGCCGGCAACTTCCCGGAGGATATGATTAGCAGGATGGTCCGTGTTGGTCTATTAAAACTTCTGCGTTATCCATTGGTTATTGTTCCTTTCATAGATAGAATGGAGAAGAGAAGAAGGAAACGAAAAATAACGATGCGTGATCCCAGCGATATCCCTCACGTTCTTTCTGCTTTGCAGAATGGTTGTACACACATCGTTGCGTATGATACACATTTTCTGGAGACCCATAAAGTAATAGAATATCTGACTCCCGAAAAGCTATTGATGCGAATGTAGGATCGTGTGGGAATTCAGAACATCTTTGGCTGCTGTATCCTCTGTGCCATCAACCCAATCACACTACAGGGGAGGAAAAAATGGGCAAGAAAAAAAAACTAGCTCTACCGGGATTTCTCGTGATCCTGATCGGCGTATTCGCCTCTATGGCTTATGCCAATCCCGATGTGGAGGGCTATCCTCCCATCTACGAGCACTGGGAGACTTTTACCACAGAGGATGGACTTCCGAACAACCACATCTACTGGGTCGAAATGGATGAGGTTCGGGAAGACCGGATCTGGTTAGGCACGGACAATGGGCTGGCCTGCTATCATCTGGACGGAACGGTGGAGGTGTACAAGCCGGAGGATGGATTGGGCCATCAGGCGGTGATGGGCGTGGAGGTGGATCCAGGGACCGGGGACGTATGGGTCGCTACGTTCGGAGGATTGAGCTGGCTTTCCGGAGGGCGGATCATTAAGACGTTCACTCAGTTTAACAGCGGACTGGCCAACAACGTGGTGTACGCCGTGGCGATGCAGGGGGACAGCCTGTGGGCGGCCACGACGGCGGGAACCAGCCGCTATATCCCCAAAACCGGGGAATGGACCATCTACTCCGCGCTGAACATGCCCACCGATGAGAACTGGTGTTATAATGTGTGTTCCGGCGACGGCAAGGTGTTCATCGCCGCGTGGGGAGGCGGCATCATCGAGTACGACGTGGCGACGGATCATTTTCGGCATTACCTCGATCCGGACGGAGAGTTCGAGATTGACCTGTTCCCCAACGACGGGCTGGTGCACAATATCACAACGAGTCCTTCGTACCACGACGGGCTGCTGTGGGCGACCACCTATTTCGGCCTGAGCGTGTACGACTTCCGGCGTTGGCGGGGCTACTTCGACCACGACAGCGGACTGGCCAGCAATTTCATCAATCTCGGCCGGGCGCAACCCGGAACCCGCAACGGCTGGATCTGCACGGATAAAGGTTTGAGCGTCCTGAACCACGATACGAACCACTGGGTGACGTATAAGCCGGACGAGGAACAGCACGAGGGGCATCACGAGGGAGGGATCATCGAACTCTGGAACGGAGGCGAGTTGGTGGAGACCCGGAAAACCAAGACAGGGATCGGTCATAAGTTTGTCCTCTCCGTGGACTTCCAGGGAGAAGACGTGTGGGTGGGCACGTCGCACGGACTCAGCCACGGGATAAGAAAGCCGGAGCGGGTGGGGATGCGGTGATTGGTGATTGGTGATTGGTGATTGGGGGTGGGGCATTCGTAATTCGTAATTCGTAATTCGCAGGAAGGGAGGAAGTTGGCCTTGGAGACAAGTCGTGAGCCTAAGTATATGGAGATCAATGAAGGAGCGAAGTCATCGTTTTCCTGTGGGATGCGGATCGAGCGGGACGG
>JAUWMS010000428.1 GCA_030613045.1 Candidatus Latescibacterota bacterium
GGGACTGGGCGATCTCAACCTTAACCTCAGCCTGCTTTTCCTCCCTGCGGTGAAAATCTCACTATGCCACAACACGAAAAGGAGAAGCACGCTATGATTTCCGACAAGAAGGTTCCCGAATGGATCAAAGGGATCAAGAACGACCAGCTTACCTTTTTAGAAAATGTGAGACAGCCGGGTCCCTACGGGCGTTTCCGATACGCCGTAGAGGGCTGCTTCCTACCTCACGATCCCATCAGCTCGGTGTACGCCCATGGCATCCTCAAGAGAACCAACGCGTATGATACGCTTGAGAAGAAGAAAAAACAGGAGTGGGCGGAATATTTCCGTTCTTTTCAGGACCCGGAGACGGGCGAGTTCTGGAGCGAGGAAATAGGAGATCGCTGCAGGCCGGAGAAGCACGGGCTCGATCCGAAGTACCTGATGAGGCGGATGCTCACCCGGAATATCTCCGGGGCCTTGCAACAGATGGGCTTTCCGCCCCAGTATCCCCTGAACTACCCGGAGGCGGAGCCGTTCACAGACAGGGACAAACTCATCGCCCACCTGAAGTCCTTCCCGTGGGATACGGCCCCCTGGGGAGCGGGATCGCACGGAGGCACCACGGTTCAGATCCTCTTCAATCGCCTCGAGCGCGGGGAGGAACAGTTTCGTCAGCCCTTGCGCTGGGCCGTCGAGTATTTGCTGGAAATTCAAGATCCCGAAACCGGTCTGTGGGGCGCGCCGGGTTGTCCGTTGTACGAGCGAATCAACGGGGCCTTCAAAGTCATGGCGAGGCTCATCAACACCTTGGGGATTCTTCCAAAATATCCTGAAAAGATCATAGACAACGTGTTCCGGCACTATGCGGATCCGTCCTACGAGATGACCGGCTGCAACGAATTCGACAACATCTGGGTTTTTGCGGCGGCTTTGCGGGCTACGGATTATCGGAAGCGAGAAATTGAGGAGCTCGTGCTCAGCCGTCTTCCGTTCATAGAGCCGTTCAAAAAGCCGGACGACGGATTTTCATTCTTCGAGGACGCATGCATTACCACAAACGCCCAGGCGCAACTTGTAGATCGTCCCCGTGCTCAGAGCGATATGGTTGGCACGGCAACTTTCGTGGGCTGTCTGCAGTCGGCGTTTGAGATACTCGGCTGGAACGAACAATTCGGCTGGAGAGGGTTGTGGGAGGATGCGCCTGAAAAACCCGTGGAGTGGTGAGTGGTGAGTGGTGAGTGGCGAGTCGGGAAATTCCTCTGATCGAGTGATGGCCAACTATGACTTCAACGAATTTTACCGGAAGAAAAAAGGTATGAATACTTGGACGTTCGCCTTTGCCACCGACATCCACGTGGGTACCCCCCGCTCGTTCCGTTATCAGCCGGCCTGGAACGAAAACTGGCAGACCGCCCGCCGGCAAATCATCGAGATCAATCCCGATTTTCTTCTCCTCGGCGGCGATCTGGCCCGAGACGGGAACATACACAGGTACGAACTGGAAGCGATCAAGGCCGATCTGGACCGGCTTCCTTTCCCCTATCACACGGTGCCGGGGAATATGGACACCGGAAACAAGCACACCGATGTGACCGGTCCATTTGTTAGTCGCGATGACGTGAGTCTCAATGTGCAGTCGGAACAGCTTGAGCAGTTCTGCTCGGTTTTCGGGCCGAGCCAGTGGACGTTCGTGCACAAGAACGTGCGTTTTTCCGGGTTTTGCGACATGCTGGCGGGTTCCGGTCTGAGGGAAGAAAAAGCCCTCTGGGAGTGGCTGGAAGCTCAGACCAAACTGCCCAAACAACAACATCACGTGTGGGTCATGCATTCCGCCTTGTTCATCGAGGATCCGCACGAGCCGAATTTTGATATTCGAGACCCAACGCACTATCACGATTGGTACTTTGGGATTGACGAACCCTATCGAACTCGGCTGATGGAAATCTTCAAGGCCGCGGGAACGGATCTGGTCCTCAGCGGTCACGTGCACTGCCGGAAAACCCAGTACGCCGAGGGGATTCGTTTCGACATCGGTCCCACGACAGCCGAAGCTCAGTGGGCGGATCGCTGGCCGGACGGCGATCCAACGCTCGGATTTCTCAATTATGCCGTAACGGATCAGGGAATCGAAGACACATTCGTTCCCCTCGACAAGGTTTCCACTGCCGAAGGATATGGCCCCGGTGGACATCCGGTGCCGGACCAGCGCGACTATTCCATCGCCTCGGAGAAACCTTCTCTCGAAGCAGTCGGTCTAACTGAATCAAAAGGGGAGTTTTAACGCTCCCATGCGGAGCGTTAAAACGAGAGATAACAGAGTGTACCGCAAAGGCGCAATACCTAGATCATCCCCGTGCTCAGAGCGATAGGGGCGGCACGGCGACCTATGTGGCGTGTCTGCAATCCGCGTTTGAGGTACTCGGCTGGAACGAACGATTGGGTTGGAGAGGATTGTGGGAGGATGCGCCGGAGAAGTCGCTGGAGTGGTGAGTGGTGAGTGGTGCTTGCTGAAAAAGAAATCAAACACCCATTTTTTTCAAAAGAATATCTCTAAGTTCTCACGCGCGCTGGATCTATTTGTGGTGTGCTCCGCGCACTCAGCGTGCTCCGCGGTAAAAAAATAATCGTAAGAGGAAACGTGCAACCTTTTCAAAGGAGGCAAAAATGAAAGTGAAAGCCATGGTGCTGCGAGCGGCGGGAACAAACTGTGATATGGAAACTGTGTATGCGTTCGAATCGGCGGGAGCCCAAGTTTCGCGGGTTCACATCAACGAGTTGATTCGGAAAGAGCAATCGCTCTCCCAGGTTCAGATTCTGGCGATCCCCGGAGGATTTACGTACGGGGACGACGTGGGCGCCGGAAAAATTCTGGCCAATGAGTTGAAACACAAACTGTCGGAGGACATCGCCCGATTTGTGGAGCAGGGAAAATTGATCATCGGGATATGCAACGGCTTTCAGGTCTTGGTCAAGGCGGGCATTCTTCCCGGATGGCGGGAAGACGCAACCGAACAGCGCTGCACGCTGACGCTCAACGACTCGGGGAAATTTGAGGACCGGTGGATTTATCTCGAAAAAGAGAAAAACACGCGGTGTGTGTTCGTGGAAGGGATCGAGGAAACCCTGTATTTCCCCGTGGCGCACGCGGAGGGGAAATTTATCCCGGCGGACGAAGACGTGTTGGCGAAGTTGGAGCGCAACGGTCAAGTGGTCTTTCGATACGTGGACAAGTGCGGCGCACGGACCTCCTATCCGTGGAATCCGAACGGATCCGTCGGGGACATCGCCGGGATTTGCGATCCCACCGGGCGCGTATTTGGCCTGATGCCGCATCCGGAGCGCCATGTCCTGCCCACCCAGCATCCCCGATGGACCCGGGAGGGATTGCAAAAACAGGGCGCGGGACGG
>JAUWMS010000165.1 GCA_030613045.1 Candidatus Latescibacterota bacterium
TGGCGACGGCTGAGGGATCGGTCCAGGGGGCATCGAGCACAAACGTCTTGCCCGTCGTATCCGCGATGTTCACCGCGTCGAAATCGGTCCGGCCCGTATTCAGGGCCTGTCCGCCTCTCCCGAAGTTCAGCGCGATCCCCAGTCCTCCCATCGCCTTGTTCTGAAACGCCACGTCCCACGAGGAGATGGGAGAGAGCGCTTCGGTCGCCTCCCCGGTGGAGAAGTCGAAGAACTGACCGACCTCTTTGATGGATTGCGTGATCGAGAACTGCTCCGCCTGAGGACCCTGCGGAGCCGTGGGACCGTTCTCATCATCGTCGCTGCAACCAGCCAAAGTCAGGATGAGGACGGCGCAGGCTGCGAGAAAACCGATCTGAAACTTGTTTCGGAACATAGTCGCTTCTCCTTTCCGATGATTGATGTTCGTAGTGCGGGCTTCAACCCGTCCGGGAGGCGTCGAAACGCCCACTACGAACAGCGAGTGTAAGGTTTCTCTGCGTCCTCTGCGTCTCTGCGGTGCGGTTCCTCCTTTCTGTTTACGATCCATATTTCCAGCGAATCCCCGCGAAGACCTCGCGCCCCGGCACAATCCGCGAGTTCAGATCCACGAAGTCTGCGAGATTGTTGACGCCCGAATAGACCTTGATGGCGCGGTCGAACAGGTGAAAGCTCACCAAGAGGTCTGTTATGGCGTAGGGTTTTTTCTGGACGCCCATGATGTTGCTGGCGTGGCCCGAACTCCCCCCCATCTCGGATCGCCGGTCGTAGGCCCGGCCCGAGAGCGATACGTCCATATCCAACCACGAGGTCAGGGCCGCGCCGCTTTCGAGTCTCAGCACCACGCTGTGGAGCGGATCCTCCTCCAGCGCCACGCCGGAGGTATCGGCCCGCGTGAAGCTATAGCTCAGGGAAATTCTGTATCGGTCGCTTTGTCCAAATACTTGCTGCCTCTGGAAGCTGCTTTCCACGTCCGCGCCCATAGACCGCTGGCGCTCGTAATTGGTGTAGATGTAGCCGGGCCGGTCGCTCAGAATCCGGCCATCCACCAGTTCCACATTTTCTTCGATTCGGGTGGCGATCTTGTCCCGCAGATAGGTGATAAAGGGATTGATCTGAAGAGAAAAGGATTTGCGGCGGTAGCGAATCTCCCCCTCGACGCCGTACGCATTTTCGGGCTTGAGGGGATCGTCCCGGTACTTCGCCACCTGCTCCCGACCGATGACGTAGGGATGCCAGGAAAGAATTCTGAGGCGGTAACGCTGAGACATCGTAGGCGCCCGATAGCCTTTCTTGAGATTCAGGCGCAGGCTCATGGCGTCCGACGCATCCCATTTCAGTCCGAGTTGCGGGGTATGGCCGTGACCGTATCCTTCGCTATACTCGTAGCTGTAGGCCAGCGAGAAGATCCATCGCCCTTTCTGCATCTCGTCGGCAAAAGAGAGCCTGTACACCTGATTGCAAAGCGTCCGTGTGGGATCCACGTTCGGATCGTCGAAGCTTTCCCGCTGATAGCCCCCGCCGACGGTCAGGGCATGCCGGAAGGATCCCATCCAGGCTTGATGGTGCAGATGCGCGCCCGCGGTGACGTCGTTCCCCGTGGATTTGGATAGCTCCGAGACGTGCGTAAGCTGGTCGTCCCGCTCGTACGTGTGTTTCGCCGAAAGCGCCTGTCCCTCGATGGAGAGCTGAGAACGGTCGGAGAGCCAGTAATCCCCGTCTAAGCTCAGCGAAAAATCCGAGTCCGTGAAGGTCTTTTTGAGCGGGTCGGTGCTGAGGTTGAAGTAGGAAGGTTGTCGCGTGATCGTATTGTACCAGGTCGAAATCCCAAAGCGAAACCGCGGCCCCTCGCGGCGGAGCTTCGCCTTCAGATGATATTTGTCATGGTCGAACTCGTACATCTGCTCGTCCTGGTGCGTCCCCTCGCCGTCGTGCGTCCCGCCTCCCGCGCCGAGATGGAGCAGATAGGGGCCTCGTCGGAAGCCCAGATTCGCATCCGCGTTGTGGCCATTTTGGGGATTATACAGGCTGTGGAATGCAAGCTCCACAGGGTTTTTCGGGAGCTTCGTGATGATGTTGACCACGCCGCCCACCGCATCCGATCCGTAGAGCGCGGATTTGGCGCCCTTCAGGATTTCGACGCGTTCGACGTCCTCCAGACTGTAGCGGTCCAGGTTGGGTGTCGTAACTTCGCGGGAGGTCATGCGTTTGCCATCCACCAAAAAGAGTACGTAGGAGCCGGAAAATCCGCGCAGAGAACCGAGCGATCCTTCGTTGCCTTTGCGGATTCGGAAAAACGGCTGCTGCTCCAGAAGCTGTTCCATCGTGGATGCGCCGCTGCGCTCGATCTCCGCGCGTCCGATCACCTTCACCACGTCCGTGACTGCCCGGGCCTCGGTCACGATTCGGGTGGCTGTGACGACCATCTCCTCCATCTCAAAAAGTTCTCGCTGAAGGCGAATCTCTGTCGTCCTGCCGCGATCTTGCAGGGATATGTGCACGATCCTCGACGCATAGCCGGACAGAGTGACCTGAAGTTGAACCCGTCCTTTAACAGGAACTCTGAGCATCCTGAACCGTCCGGCCTCATCCGTGAACACGCCCCGCTGCGTGCCGACGAGAAGAACCGACGCCTCCGGCAAAGGTTTCCCCGTGTCCGCATCGAGCACGATGCCTTCTATGTCCACGATCTCCTCTATTTCCGCGGACCAGCCCAACGAAGGAATAGCTACCGTAACAAGGAACCATAACGCAACCGCCAAACCCGTCCAACCGCTTTTTCCTGACATCGGCCTTTACCTCCGTTGACTTTTCTCGGTATGTTTCGAGCCTCTTTCTCTGTGAATTTTTCTGCAATTAAGTCAAAATCTCAATTTGAGAGTATAAGCACCCCCGTGGGCAAAACTTTTGTAGGAGTTCGGCAATTGAGTCTAAATCGCAATATAAAGCCACAAAAAATAGGAGTCTTTTTCAAACTCCGTCCCATTTTGCGCAATAGCCAGGCTGAAAGCCGTCGCCCCGATAACTCCCTGAGGACGCTGAGCGTCAAGCTTGCGTTCCCACGCAGAGCATGGGAACGAGACTGGAAGGGACTTCATATCCAGTCCTTTCAAGGACTTTTCGTTTCTCCCAGTGCCGACTTCAGTCCGGCTTGAATATCTTACAAAATCAAATTCAACAAACTCCCCACCAATAACGCCGAAAGCACCATAATCCCCGCGGACTTGAGCATATCCTTTGCGCCCAATTCTTTGGCCATAACAGCGAACGTGGCCACGCACGGGAAATACATCGCCAGCACCACGCTGGCTACGACCAACTGGGACAAGCTCAATCCCAACGGCGCCAGCATCCCGATCGCCACGTCCTTGCGCAGAAATCCGATGATAAGCGCCCCCACCGCTTCCTTGGGCAAACCGAGCATTCCCGTGATCACCGGAGCCGCGATCTTGCCCACGAACTCGATGATCCCCAGCGCGTAAAGGATATTCACCGCAAACACGCCCACCAGCACGAAAGGCACCGCCTCGGTGATAAAACTCCTGATTCTCATCCAGAGCTTCTTGGCCGAGGCGTTCCAATAGGGAATGCGATACGAAGGAATCTCCACGAAGATCTCCGGACTCTCCCCTTTCACCAGTCTGTTGAGCAGCACGCCGAGCACGACCCACACCACGAACAACGTGCCGAAAACCAGTCCCAGCCCCTTTGCGCCGGTTTTTCCGATCAACCCCACGATCATCGCCAACTGCGCCATACAGGGCACGGCGATGGCCATCAGGGTGGCCGCGATGAACCGCTCCCTTTTCGTCTCCAGGACCCTCGTCGCCAGCGCGCCGGGGACGTTGCATCCGATTCCCAAAAGCATCGGGATGATGGCCAGACCATGGAGGCCCAACCGGTGCATGATGTTGTCCACCAACACGGCCAATCGGGGCAGGTACCCGCTGTCCTCTAAGAAACCTAAGATCAGGTAGAATGCAAATACGTACGGCAGAACCATCCCAATCGGCACGAAAAGCCCGGTAGTCAACAGTCCCAGAGATTCCACAAAGTCAATGTCGCCTTCCACCAGTTTTCCGATCAGCACGTCGTGGAGGAATCCCGAGGAGCCGAGAAGCAGACTCACCTTCGTCATCAAAGGCTTCCAGAGGGTTTCAAAGAGCGGCTCGAACACATAGCCGATCAAGCCCTCGCCGATAAACCGGATGACTTTGAACATCAAATACAGCACGAGGAGCGCAATCGGAATCCCGGTTCCCGGCCGGACGCTGGCATCGCCGAATCGCTCCAGAAGCGTGTGATGACGATGCGTCAGCTTCTGCACCCGGCCCACGATCTCCCCGATTCGGTGCCACAGATCCTCGTCCTCCGCTTCGTGCGAGCCTTTCCGGGCCTCGGGGAGACGAGACACCAACGTCATGATCCCTTCGCCGGTCACCGCCGTTGTGGGGATCACGGGAACGCCCAGGATCTCCTCAAGCTCTTCTGCGTTAATCTTGATCCCGGTATGTTTGGTCTCATCCCAGAGATTGAGCGCCACGACCATCGGAATCTTGCGCTGGAGCAATTCGAGGGTCAAATACAGATTCCGCTCTAAGTTTGTCGCATCCACCACGTTGACGACCACGTCCCCCTCTTTCAACATGTCCACTGCCACTTCCTCGGCCCTGGAAGTCGGCTCCAACCTGTAGGTTCCCGGAACGTCCACCAACTCCGCCTTCTCCGCTCCGACCCGCATGCTCCCCTTCGCAAACTCGACCGGGGTGCCGGGATAGTTCGAGGCGATCACATTCACGCCGGTCAGCCTTGAGAAAACCACGCTCTTGCCCACGTTGGGATTTCCCATCAGCAGGATTCTCATTCGGTCACCTCCACCAATATTTTGCCGGCCATGCCGAAGCCGACCGCGACCTGTGTGTTCCCCACCTCCAAAACCACCGGCCCCCGCATAAACTGGCTGCTGACCTTTCTTAATTCTCTTCCTATTCGGATCCCCAACACCTCCAACCGACCGATCATGCCGCGCCCGCCCTGAATTTGAACCACCTTCCCGGTTTGTCCCGTTTCCATAGCCGTCAAGGCCATTTCCCGATCTTCAGCCATTCGATATTCTCCTTTTTGGAACGCGGATTACACGGAATCCCACAGACAACCGCTCCGTTTCGCGCTTTCGCTTCACCTTTTACGTTTTACGCGTCACGTTTCACGTTTCACGTTTTACTCTGCGTCCGATGCCTCGCACAATCCTCACAGGTTCCCATAATTTCCAATCGGTGCCGGACCGGCTCAAAACGATACTGCCCGCATACGCTCTTCTGAAGCCGCTCAATCGTTTCATCCGAAAATTCGATGATCTTCCCGCATTTCAGACAAATCAGATGATCGTGGTGCTTATGTCCGAATACGTGCTCGTAATGACTGTGCCGCTCGCCGAAGATCACCTCACGCAGCAGACCGCATTGGACCAATAGTGCCAGAGTCCGGTACACCGTGGCCTTCGACACCCTATGGCCGTGCTGCCGTATGCTGAAAAGGAGGTCTTCGGCTTCAAAATGCTCGTGGATGGAGAACGCCTCCTCTAAGATGATTGTTCTTTCGGGAGTGAACCGCAGCCCTTCCGACTTGAGAAATTTCCGGAAGAGTTCGTGTTCGTTCATCTTTTCATTCATAGGTACGCCTTGGGGATGTTATTGAGATTGAGTTTCAACTAAGGGGCAAATATAGTAAGTCCAAGAGAGCTTGTCAAGTGTTTTTTTGTAATTGAGACTAAATATCAAAATAGGCTCTCCACGCTCTTTGGCCCCCATTGCCATGCGCATTATTAAAATAGGAAACGCCGAGTCGGAACCCATAATGAAAGACTCCGGTTTTTTCAAAGAACCCTATGGAGACGACATGAGCGCAAGGGTTCTTTACTGATTCCCACTGTTCCACGGCGTCCCTCCCATGCTTCTCAAAAATCTTCAACCCCATTACGGGGAACCCATGTTTGCTCCCTTTCCTAAAATATCTGTTTTTTTGCTTGACTTAGCGCCTCCGGTTGACTATCTTCTTGGACAAAGGATAAGAGAGAGAGAAAAAACTTCTGCTCAAATAATTTCCGATTTGAGACTGTAAATTTCAGATTGGCCAATCCAGTCCCTACGCCGTTCTAATCCTGCATCTCATCGCGTGCTATGCCAGGGGGCCCCCGCGCACGGTCGAGGAGGAGCACGATGAACCAGATCCGGGTATCCCCGCACCC
>JAUWMS010000396.1 GCA_030613045.1 Candidatus Latescibacterota bacterium
CGCCGGGATTAGGGCGGAAAGAATCCGCACCCGGAGCCTGTTCGGAGGAGGATATCCCACGGGCCTGCAGGAGATCCGAAGCCTCGTGTTTCGCTCTCTGTTAGACAATCTGGACCGCTTCCCGTTCCCGAGAACCGGGAAACGCAGCCAATTTGTTCTCGAATCGGCGGCCAGAATTTTCGGCGGCACCGAAGCATACACCAAGATGTCCTTCTTTGCCGCGACCTTTCACACCTTTCGCAGGCGCAACACCCTCCATCTCAGCGTCCGATGGGGCACGGCCGATCCGACCCTGCCCTTCAGCGAGATGTTCCGGATCGGTGGCCCGACTACCCTGTATGGAACTCACCAGGACGAATTCCAGGGGCGCCAGCTTTTCGACGCACATATCGAATACCGCTTCCACGTGCCGAGGTACTATTACTTCAGCCTGCGCTACGACGCCGGAAACGTCTGGCGCTTCGCCGAAAAAATACGCCTCTCCGAACTCAAACATGCCTGGGGCGCTCAAGTCACGCTCAGCACCCTCCTCGGTCCGATCTCCTTGAGCTACGGGCGCTCGGACGAAGGCCACAAACGCATCTATTTCTCGGCCGGAGTTCCGTTTTGAACCACCGTAAAAAAGTGAAAATGAAAAATAGAAAATGGCCCTTCCCCTCCTCGCCTTTTGCATTTTTTTACTTTTCATTTTTTATTTTGCTTTTTTCAACATTCTCCGAATCGCCTTCTCCCCCTCTGGATCCAGTCCTCCTTTTTCCCGGGCAAGACGCACCGTCTCTTTTCCCAACGTTCGGTAGAAATCGAGAACCTCGGGGGCAAGCTCTTCCATCGCATTCAGATGCCGGGCTATGGTGGCCGCATCGCCCCGACTGATCGGCCCGGTCAGCGCTAAGGGCAATCCGTCGCGCGCCAAATTGTTCACCGTTCCCTGGATCAAAGGCAACATCGCCTCCAACGCCGCTCCCTTTTCGATGCCCGCCCGTTCCAGCATCCGCGCCGCCAGATCCGCGACGGTTACGAGATAGTTCGACGCCACGCACAGCGCCGCGTGATACAGCGCTTTCCGATCCTTCGGGATCACAAACACCCGCCCGAAAAACGCCTCGACCACCTCCCGCCCGAACGCCACGGCTTCCGGATCTCCCTCCAGAGAAAAAGAGGCGCCGATCATATTTTTGGCGCCCTGTTGAGGATCCGCGAACGTCTGCATCGGATGCAATGCCATAACTTTCGCACCGCACGCGCGGGCCGCCTCCAACTCGTCCGCCGTCAGCGCGCCGCTCAGATGCGCCACGATCTGCCGCGCCCGAAATCCACCTTGCTTCGCAATGCCCTCGCAAACCTCCCGGATCGCGTCATCCGGCGTGGCGATGAAGAGCGCATCGGCCAAAGGGACAACCGCCCCCGGATCCGTCGAAAACCGCTCACAGCCCACCCATCGGGCGCACCGCTCCGCCGAAGCCAACGTCCGGCTGGCAATCCCCACAATGGGATACCCCTTATCGTGAAGCGCCAAAATCAGAGCCGTCCCCGCGGACCCGGCTCCGATCAGACCGATTTTGCGTCGTGTCATCTTTCACGTCCCCCGGTTCACGATTCCAAGTTACCCTTAAAAATCCGTGCGCATCCGCGTGGCTCCGTGTCCAACCGAACGGATACGGAGTCACAAGGTCAGAATCCGATCCATCCGCCGCAACGTCTCCGCGAACACCTTGCGATCTCCGCCGACCTCCGAGATCACATAGTCGTCGTACCCCACGTTCCGCAGGGCCGTCATCACCCTGGGCCAGTTCACGGAACCGTCCATCAGTTGCGTCCACGCATATTGCCGCCGCCCGTGATCCATCTTGAAATCCTTGAAGTGCACCTTCTTGATCCGGTGGCCCAGGATGTCAATCCACTGCTCCGGGAACCCGAACAGCAGCACGTTTCCCACGTCGAAAAACCAACCCACGTACTCGCTATCCACTTTATCTAAAAAATCGCGCGCCTCCAACGGACTTACGAACAGCTTGTTCCACACGTTCTCTATCGCGATGGCCACCCGATGCGCCTCCGCAGCCCCCTTCACCTCCTGAAGCGCCTCCAACGTCCGGTTGTACGCCACGTCGTAGGAGATCTCCTCCGTCACCCCTCCGGGCACCAACAAAAACGCATGGATACCCAAGGCGGCTCCGGCCTCGATCATCTTTCGCGTCTTCCCGATGCCCAGATCCCGAACCTTCGGGTCGTCGCTCGTAAAGCTCGTGTCCGCGGTCAGCGCCGCACAGATGCTGCACAGCTCCACCCCGGACTCCTGGCTCCACGTGCTGAGCCGCGCATAATCGGATGCCGTGGAGCCCATATTCAGCTGGCCCTCGTCCGTCAACAGAATCTCCAATCCATCGTATCCGAGTTCCCTGCACAACTCCAGGCTCTCGTCAATCCGGCTGCCTTTCCCCAGACACAGTTGCGACAATCCTCGTTTCATCCGATCCCTCCCAAAGGCTATGAAGTGGGCACACAAGATCGCGCTCCGTCCAAAAAAAAGGACCCATTGTGACGAAGATACATCGGATCGCCGGTGTTGTCAAGCGCATTTTGTCCTCCATTTGAAAAAAGGCTCCTGAGGGGCCATGCCGAATGCACTCCCCAAGCCAACAAACGCTTCAAAGCCTTCTGCCCGCTCTTTCGTTGCAAATTTCGCATCTCGGCGAAAGCTCGAAAAAGGCTTGACGCAGTCAACGGGTGCATCCGCGATAAAAACCTTGACAAAACGCAGAACAAGTGTTATTATTTCTTATCTTACTTCGCGCACTTTGCGTCTTTGCGGTGCACAAGAAAGGTTTTATTGTCGAGTGAAATGAGGTCGGCTTAAAGCTGAGACCCGAACGCTTCCCGAAAACCATGCAAGCGGAGGCGACATAGAAAGGACATTCCATGCTTGATTTCGATCCGGGAAAATATGCGGCCAAGAGCGAAGCTTCCCAAAAGCGGCTGGAGATTGCCCGTCGTTTTCAGGAACCCGACCGAGTTCCCATCCTGATCAGTACAGCAGGCAGCTATTACAGCCATCTGTTCGGACACAATATCCGGGACTATTACACGGATAGGAACTTGAACCTCGAGGTGCAGGTTCGGGGACTGAAATGGGCGTTTGAGGAGCTCGGCGATGATCGGACGGGGTACGGCGTAAACTGTGATCTCGGCCCGGTAGCCGAGGGCATCTATTTCGACTGCGAATTGGAATATCCCGACGATACCTCCCCCCGGATCGTCCCCATTTTGGAAGGCCCGGAGGACATCGAAACCCTGAAGATCCCGGACCCGGCGGATCACCCCGGCGTCCAGCGCATTTATCGGCAGTATGAGGAACGGAAGGCGCAGGTCGAAAAAATGGGGCTGAATCTGCCCGTGGGCGGCGGATTTGGCATCCATCCGCCGCTGTCCGCCGCCTGCGCGATCATGGATCCGGTCAAGGTGTACACGTATATGTCCACCGAGCCCGAACTGATCCACAAACTGTTCCGCAAACTGGTGGAGGCGTTCTTCAAACTCCAGGACTTCCGGGATCGCTATTTCGGCACGAAGACGGAGGACATCGGTTTATGCGACGACAACTCGGCGTTCGTCTCCGATGAGATGTATCGGGAACTCGTGATGCCCTATAACATGGCGA
>JAUWMS010000261.1 GCA_030613045.1 Candidatus Latescibacterota bacterium
TCAAAAACATCAAGAAGATTTACTCCGACGGCAGGCACAGCGCGTTCACCGACATGGAGTACTGGAAGGGGCAGTACTACGTCAGCTTCCGGAACGGACCGCGCCACCCGACGCTGCCGGGTATGTGGGGAAGCGGCCTGATCATCCGTTCCAGCGACCTCGAATCCTGGGAGGTCTGCGCCCGGTTTGAGATGGAGGGCATGGATACGAGTACGCCGAGACTGATGGATCTGGGGGATAAGCTGGGCGCATTGGGCCGTGTGGGATACTCAAAGAAGCCGGGCCTGCTGCGATTGTACGAAGGGGAGACCGGAATCCAATCCTACATGAGGTTCACGTCTGACGGCACCGTATGGTCGGATCCTCAGCCCGTTCTCCACAACGACAACTACTTCTGGCGGCCCGTGCGTTTTGGGGATGTCTGGTACGTAACCGAATTCATCGGCGCTGAAGGCCTGAGGCTGGCGCGATCCACGGAACCACTCGACTGGCGGACTGTTTCGATTATACCGCCAGCGCCAAAGATGCACTTCTCGGAAGAGGCGGAGTTGTGGGTTACAGAGGATGAGCGCATGCACGTTATCATCCGGGCGCACGAGAATGAGGAGATGGCGGTTCTCGCGGAAAGCGAGCCGCCCTATACCGACTGGAAAGTCTCGGAGCTGGAATACACAGTGCACTGTGCGGTGTGCAAACGCGTGGGGGATGAGCTTTGGATCGCGGGCAAAGCGCCGACGGCGCAATTCCCCCCTTCGGTGGCGGTTCCTCCGGGACCCACACGGGAGAAGATGGCTGCGCTGGCCTGGTACGACGGACGTTTGTGCAAGACCCCGGACTGGCACACGGCCATCTGGCGATTTGTGGACGGTAAGCTCGAACCTATATTACTTTTCCCTTCGGCAGGAGATTGTGGTTATCCGGGGATGGTGGTTGAAAAGGATCGTGTATTACTGAGTTTTTACTCCCAACATGATGTGGACAACGGGCCGGCCCCCGAGCCCGGCGAGTGTCCCAATGACATCTATTTGGCGGAGATGGGGCTCTGAGCGTACCAGCAAAATCAGGAGACGAACGAATGCCTATTGATTTCAATGAAGCTCGCTGGGATAAGGTCAAAGAGACGTATCGTTTGTGGTGGGCGGGTCAGTTGGATCGCCCGATTGTTCCGGTGGAACTGGAGGGCCGGGATCCCGGACGCGCTATGCCGGACGCGCCGTTGTTGAGTCAGGCTACCTGCATGGAGTTGTCCGTTTCGCCGGAGGCCCTTGTGGACAGGCTGGATTACGAGCTTTCCACGAAGATCTATCTCGGCGATGCGTTTCCGTTTTTCGATATGGGCTGCTTTGGTCCGGGCGTAGTGGCGGCTTTTTTGGGCGCGCGCCTCGATAATTCCACCGGGAGGGTGTGGTTTTATCCGCGGGAGGAGTTGCCCATCACGGAGTTGCATTTCGAATACGATCCGGACAACGTCTGGTTCAAGCGGATCAAGGACATTTGCGCGGCGGCGATGGAGCGTTGGCAGGGGCAGGTCATGATCGGTATGACCGACCTCGGGGGGGTGCTCGACATCCTTTCCACCTTCCGTCCTGCAGAGAAATTGCTGCTCGCTCTCTACGACCATCCCGAAGAGGTGAAGCGTCTAATCTGGGAAATACACGAGATCTGGCACCGCTGTTTTGAGGAGATCAACACGATTCTCCAGCCGGCCAACGGCGGGTTCGTGGACTGGGGAGGCATTTATAGCGACGAGTCGTTCTGCATGCTTCAGAGCGATTTCTGTTACATGATCGGCCCCGACATGTTCGACGAGTTCGTCAAGCCGGAATTAGAGGCCACCAGCAGAAGGCTCAGTCGCAGCTTTTATCACCTCGACGGGCCGGGTCAGTTGCCGCATATAGATTCGCTGCTGACGATAGATCGCATAGACGGCGTGCAGTGGGTGCAGGGATTTGACGATACCGACAGCGCGCACTATCCCGAGCTTTTTCGCAAAATCCATGCGGCGGGGAAATTGATCCAATGCTACGCCGATTTCGATGCCTTAGATGCCATCATCTCGCAGATCGGGACTGGCAAGGGGATTCACAGGCACCCCAAGTGGGGATATGCACCGATTACCGGCTCAGAACGCGAAATCCGAAAACGTCTAAAGACCTACGGAATTGAGTGAGTTCCGGAGCATGCAGTTATACGCGCCACCCTCAACAGGAAAGGATGAAACCGATGGCTCAAATCAAAATCATCCGAAAAATTTACTCCGATGGCAGGCACAATGCGTTCACCGACATCGAAATTTGGAAGGGAGCCTACTACGTCACATTTCGGAATGCCGGAAACCACGCTCGGCCCGGAGATTACGGCGATGTGCTCGTGATCCGTTCGAGCGATCTGGAGTCGTGGGAAGTCTGCGCGCGGCTCAGTGTGGGCGAGGGGCACGATGATCGTGATCCGGCCTTGCTGAATATGGGCGATGAACTAAGCGGCTTTTTCGCCTCGTCGTCCGCGAGAGTTCCGGGCGCGCTTCTTTACGAGGGGCCGAGCAGCAAGAGCAACCGGGCCATCCAATCTTACGGAGCGTTCACTTCCGACGGCGCCGTCTGGTCGGCTCCTCAGCCGGTGTATGAACCCGACATGTGGGTGTGGCAGGTCGAGGGGTTTAAGGGCGTGTATTACGGAGCGGTGCAAAATCTCGAACGACGGTTCTGGTTGATCCGTTCCACGGATGGCCGCCACTGGGAGACCGTCTCGGAATTTCCTTCCGAAGCATCAAAGCCGACGGAGGCCGGATTGTGGGTCACGGAGGACGAGGTGATGCACATGGTCATCCGGACATTGGGGCATCAGAACATAGCGCTTTGGGGCCGGAATGAGCCGCCTTATACGGATTGGAAATTGACGGAGCTGAACTACACCGTCCATTCCCCGGTGATCCGGCCGGTGGGCGATGCACTCTGGGTGGCGGGACGCGCGTTCACCGAACAACTGTCTCCATCCATGGTGCCTCCGGAGCCGTCGCCGGAGAAGATTGCTTCGCTGACCCGCCGGGATGAACGTCTTGCCAAAACGCCGCAGGATTGGCATACGGCCATCTGGCGGATAGTGGGGGATCAGCTTGAGCCGGTGCTTGTGCTGCCCAGCAGAGGCGATAATGCGTATCCGGGGATGGTGGTCGAGAAGGATCGGGTGTTGATCAGCTATTATTCCCAGCACGATGTGGACGAGGGGCCGATGCCCAAGCCCGGCGAGCATGCCAGTGAGATTTATCTCGCGGAGATTGCGGTATAACCTTTTTCACCGCAAAGACGCGGCAGCGCGCAAAGCACTTTATTAGAAAGAGGGGGTTTCTCTGCGTCCTTTGCGAACTCCGCGGTTCAAATCTTTAGAATGGGAAATTAGTTACGTTTCATTGCTAAATGCTCCTTGTCAGAAATTTTAGTTGCTCCGTAAAAGCCGGAGTAAACTCGGCGCTGGCAAAGGCAAAAAGCCTCGAAAGAGGCTGAAGTAGCCGTCCCCCAAGGAGTTTGTGAGGTGTCCGGTGCCAGCTTTAGTTCGGCTTTCCACAGGGCTTAACAAATTTCCGACAAGGAGCACTGACCGAAGTAACCAAACAGGAGGCGGCATTATGGCTCAGATCAAAAGCATCCGAAAGATTTACTCCGACGGCAGGCACAATGCGTTCCCCGACATCGAGTATTGGAAAGGGCGCTACTACGTGGCGTTTCGGAACGGCAATGGACACGCCCGGCCCGGTCCTTTGGAGGTTCAGGGCAAGATCATCGTCATCCGCTCCGAGGATCTGATGGAGTGGGAGGTTTGCGCGCGCATCAGTACGGACGGCGACGACCGCGATCCCGCGTTGTTGGATCTCGGAGACGAACTGGGCGTTTATTTCTGCAGCGAATTCTCGAAGGATCGCGATGAGACGGCCATCTACAAGGGCGGCCTGGGAGCAAAACCACACGTCGTGCAATCTCACATGGCGTTCACCTCCGACGGCGCGTCCTGGTCTTCACCGGAGCCGGTGCACGAGTTCAACCACGTATTCTGGCAGGTCGAGCGTTTTGGAGATGCCTTCTACGCAACCTCCTGGGGGTATGCCGAAAACGAAGGCACACTGAAGATCGTCCATTCTACGGACGGGCATACGTGGAAAAACGTGGCGGCGATTGGGCCGGGGAATTTTCCCAACGAAACCGGGCTTTGGATTACGGACGACGGGAAGATGCACCTGATCAGCCGGGAGCGCACGCGGGAGATGTCGGTGCTTTCCGAGAGCGATCCGCCGTACACGGATTGGCAGTCCAGGGACTTGAATTACACGGTGCATTGTCCGGTGGTCCGGCCGGTGGACGATGAACTCTGGGGCGCGGGCAAGACGATCACGGAGCAGTTTCCTTCATCGGTGGTGATCCCGCCGGAGCCGTCGCCGGAGAAGATTGCTTCGTTGGCCCGTCAGGACGAGCGTCTCGCCAAGACGCCGCAGGATTGGCACACCGCGATCTGGCGTCTAATGGGGGATCAGCTTGAGCCGATCCTCGTGCTTCCTTCAAGGGGGGATTGCGGGTACCCGGGGCTGGTGGTGGAGCAGGACCGGGTGCTCATGAGTTTCTACTCGCAGCACGATGTGGATCAAGGACCGGAAACGAAACCCGGAGAGCGCGCCAATGAGATCTATCTTGCGGAAATTGCCGTGTAACGAGTGGAAGCAGAAGTCAGAATCCAGAATCCAGGAGTCAGGAGCCAGGAGCCAGGAGCCAGAAGCAGCTATTCTGAATTCTGAATCCTGAATGCTGACTCCTGAGGATGAACACAGCAAGGGGGAAAAGAAATCACTTAAAATTGGAGACTTGGATGGCCTCTTCAGAGTATTCCATCAAGGCGTATCTCGACAGGGTGTATGCGAACACCACTCCGCGGTTCCAATTCAAGTCCGAGACCAAAGAGGAATGGGCGGCGTGGCATAGGAGTCTTAAGGCAAAATTGGTCGAATTGCTGGGCGGCTTTCCTCCGAACAGATGCCCTCTGAAACCGGAGATTCTGGAGCGCGTGGAGGAGGAAACCTATTGGCGGGAGAAGGTGGTTTTTGAGAGCCGGGAGG
>JAUWMS010000177.1 GCA_030613045.1 Candidatus Latescibacterota bacterium
CCGATGCTCGCTCCTCCCAAGCCGGCCACCACCGCGATCTGCCACACCCGCTACGCATACACGATCACCCCGTAGAACGCCCCATACAGCACGCCTCCCAACAACATCATCCGCTTCGGACGAAATCGGTCCGCCATCCGCCCCGTAAACAAACAGGCCGCCGTATAACACAGCGGCCCCATCGTGCCCACCATCCCCACTTCGAACACCGAAGCCCCGATTTTCATAGCCAACAACGGAAGCCCAAACGCGACCATCGAACACACTACTGCCATCGCCGCTCCGGCTACATTGAAAAACCAATCGGGCGGAGCAAAGCCCGTGCCTCTTTTTGTCAAATGGTAAGTCCTCCCTGCTCCCCGTTTCACGTTTCACGCACTCCGCTCACGTTCCCTCAACTTCTTTGCTTCTCCCCGTTGCACCGACTCCCTATCTATGCGTACCGCCATTTCCGAATCCTTTTGGATCTGCACCGTGCATCCCCCTCGAAACAGCAAGCGATCCCCCTCGGCACGCCTTCGTCCGCTCCGAAAAGCTCCGGCCCCTTATCCGACCCGCATTCCGAGAGCCTCCCGACCCATATCGTGCCTATCAGAAGTCAGGAGGAGGAAGCTCGTATAGCGTATTCTGAATTCTGTATTCTGACTCCTGAATACCTGAGGATCCATTATAAAAACAAGATGGAAATCACTTAAAACAACACGCTCCGATATCCGCTGAGATCTTCCAGCACTTTGCCGGCCCCTTTGACCACGCACGTCAGCGGATCGTCCATAATGTGGATGGGCAGTTCGGTCTCCTCCATCAGGCGGCGATCCAGTCCCCGGAGCAGCGCGCCGCCGCCGGTCATAACAATCCCCCGGTCCAGAATATCCGACGCCAACTCCGGAGGCGTCTGCTCCAGCGAGATTCGGACCGCATTCACGATGGCTCCCACGGCTTTGCCGAGTGCCTCCCGGATTTCCTCGGAGGTCACGTTGACCGTCCTGGGGATGTTGGCTACGAGATCGCGTCCCTTAACCGGCGCTTCCAGTTCCTCTTCTAAGGGATAGGCCGAACCGATCTGACATTTGATCTGTTCGGCGGTACGCTCGCCGATGAGCAAGTTATGCGTCCGTCTCATAAACTGCACAATGGCCTCGTCCATCTCGTCTCCGCCGATTTTCTCGGAGCGATGGCAGACGATTCCGGAGAGGGAGATTACGGCGATCTCCGAAGTACCTCCTCCGATGTCGATCACCATCGAGCCCACCGGCTCATCCACGGGAAGCCCCACGCCTATGGCTGCCGCCATAGGTTCCGCCACGAGATAGACCTCTCTGGCTCCGGCGCGCTCGGCCGAATCGCGCACCGCCCGCTTCTCCACCCCCGTGACACCGGAGGGGACACAGATCACGATTCGGGGACGAACGAGAAATTTGTTCTTTTGAACCTTCTTAATAAAATACCGGAGCATCTCTTCCGTGACCTCGAAATCCGCAATCACTCCGTCCCTCAAGGGCCGCACGGTAAGAATCCCACCGGGAGTGCGCCCCAACATCTCTTTGGCCTCCGCGCCCACCGCCAAAATTTTACGGGTGTCCCGATCCAGGGCCACAATAGAGGGCTCGTTTACCACGATCCCCTCTCCCTTCACGTACACCAGTGTGTTGGCCGTGCCCAAATCAATGCCCACATCGTTTGAAATCAACCCTGAAAACGAAAAAGCCATCGTTGTCTCCTTTCACGTCAATTAAAGCCTATCCGAAAACCCCCAAATGTCATTCTGAGCGAAGTAAAAAATTTCGCTCTAAGCGAAGCGAAGAATCTCGCTGGTCTAACATTGAAATTCTTCCTTGCCTCGCTCCTCAAACATGTTCGAATGGACACTTTGGCGACAGGTGGCTGTGAGGTGGATTGCGGGTTGGGGTTTTCAATCCGAAATCCGAAATCTGCAATCCGAAATCGCATCGCCAGTTACCACGTGCCGTGCATTTTTCATTTTTCACTTTGCATTTTGTATTTTTCATTTCCCTTCTCCCCCCCCATCTACGACCTCCACCGTGACGCCATCCCCTGGCTCCGGAGGCATAATCCGCGCGGCTCCCGCCTTCTTCAGCGCAACGATCATCTCCCCCGGATCCGGGTGCAGCGCGATGATCGTCCCGCCTCGCCCGGCTCCGGCCAATTTGGCCCCCAGCGCGCCGCAATTCAACGCGGTCTCGATCAACGCCTCGTTCTGCGTCCCCGATCCGCCCAGGTCCCGCTGGATCTCGTGATTCTCGATCATCAATTCGCCCAGCCACTCCCAGTCCCGATTCAGCACGGCCTTCTTGCCCATCCGGGCCAGATAAGCCATGCGCAGATACCCGCGCACCACCTTGCGATCTCCCTCTAACCAACGCTCCCGGATCGGTTTGTGCACCGTTCCGGAAATACGCTGGACGCCCGTGTGCGCCAGGACGCAATGAAGTTCCTCCACAAAGGGCGCCAAAGACTCCATGGTTCCGTACGGCTCCTCCCGCAGTCCCCGGTAGAATTCCTTCTCCCGGAAGTCCATATAATGGAGGCCGCCAAACGTGCACATATACGCATCCTGGTACCCGCACACCACCTTCAGATAATTCAGTTCAATGTGCCGCGCCATCTCCGCAGCCCGGAACCGATGACACGGCTTTTCCGAAAAGACCAGCAGGGCATTCAGAATCGCCACCAGCATCGCCGTGGATCCGGACAGCCCCGCCTGAAACGGGATGTCGCTCTCGGCGGTCAGTTTGAACTTTGCGTCGGACAATGCCAGAAACTCGATCACCGTCCGTGCGATGTCAAAATAATCGTGGGAGAGTTCCAGATCCTCTTTGCTCCGAAGCCGTTTCGTCTCACCGGATATCTCCAGCACCAGCGCATCCCATGGCTCTACCGTCACCGTCGCGCGTTCCTGCGTCGAACACGAAATCACCGACCCCCCGTACATATCCGTGGGATTTCCGATCAGGCCCGCCCGTCCGGGCGCCGAACATCGAATCACGCCAACCCCCTGTGTTCTTGGTGACTGGTGATTGGTGATTGGTGATTGGTAAACCGATTTCGGATTTCGGATTGAAACCCCCACAATCCACAATCCGGATGTCAGTCACTATCTTCCAGCCTTTAGTCAAATTTCCCGCAGTTTTTTCTGAAGGTATTGCCGGATCAGGTATCCGTATTTCGGGTCCGCCAGCGCAAAGTCCATAAACGCTCTGAAATACGATTCCGGATTCCCGATGTCGTACCGGGTCTCGTCGTTCTTGAGCTTGAGGCAGCGTACGGTATGGCCCATTTTCAGCAGGATGCGAATGGCGTCCGTAAGCTGCAATTCGCCGCCCGCACCCGGCGCGGTGTGCTCGAGGGCGGTGAAAATCTCCGGATTGAACACGTATCGCGCCGCCACCGCAAACCGGCTCGGCGCCTCATTCTCCGGGGGTTTCTCGATAATATCCTCGATCTCGAAGTCGCTTCCCAGGCGTCCCTTCGGCTTGACGATCCCGTATCGGTGCACTTCGTCGTGGGGCACGGAACAGACCGCGATCGTACAACACGATCCGTGCCGCACGTGCGAGGCGATCAATCGCTGCACCAGCCCCGAATAGGCGCCGCTCTTTATGATGGAGTCTCCCAACGCCACCACAAAGGATTCCCGGCCCACGAAATCCTTCGCCGAAGCCACGGCATCTCCCAAACCGGCGGGCGTTTTCCATCCCAGACGAATGCTCTGACGCGTGTAAAAAAAGTCCACGCCTTCCGCCTCGTAGTCCAATTCCTCCAGAAGCTCTGCATTCCCACTCTCCGTCAGCCGCTCGGTCAATTCCATGTCCCGGTCGAAGTGATCCTCAATCGAACGCTTGTTGCGCCCCGTGATAAACAGAAATTTCTTCAATCCCTGATGGATCATCTCCTCCACCACGTATTGCACCACCGGCTTCCGTCCCACCGGAAGCATCTCCTTGGGCTGAGACTTCGTGGCAGGCAAAAGCCGCGTACCCAATCCCGCCACCGGGATCACAACTTTTTCAATAGACATGACCGTTTTCCTCCGGGATGATTTCTGAAGGGTGCCATCGTTTTCCGTTGAACCGGTCTAATATATGCAGCTATCGCCCGGATGTCAAGGTTTTCATGACATCCATGGGAAAAACTGTTGACAAAGCCTCCCTCGTATGCTATATTTCGCATAAAAAGGTGCGTTTCATGCTTTCCCCCTGCACAGAGGAGTATTCAAAAGATGAACACCGTTCGGAGTCGTCGCATCAAGAAATGGATCGTCTTCATCGGCATCGCCCTTATCCTCGTAGTCATAGTGGGAACTGTTTTGAGAAGGGTGAAGGCGAGGTAGGGCTACAAAAGAGAAAGACGCACCGATAGAAGGCGGAGGTCGGAGATCGGAGATCGGAGGTCGAAAATCAGAGGTCGGAGATCAGAGGTCGGAGGTCGGAAATCAGAGGTCGGAGATCTGTCTTCTGCCTACTGACTTCTGACTTTTTCCGGAGGAAAAGATGAAGCGTACGAACGAAAAAAACGAGTGCTATCGAGGGGGCGATTCCGGGGTCAAGTATCTCATGCGCGGTCCGAGGATAGACTGGGGCGTGATCCTGCTCAAGCCCGGCCAGAGGATGGGCCCCCATGGACATCGGGAGGTGGAGGAGACATTTTACGTGCTTCAGGGTGCGCCGAAGATGGTCGTGGACGATGTGTCATACCGGGCCGGGGCGGGGGACGTCTTTCAAGTGGCCCCTTCGGAGAAGCACGATCTCGTCAACGATACGAACGAAGCGGCGAAGGTCGTCTTCATCAAGACGCCCTTTCTACCGGACGATAAGGTGAGCTATTAGATTCGCTTCGAGTTCGTCTCAGCCATGGAGGACACCCGAGCGGATTCGGAACTCTTGCAGAGGGCTTTCCTCACATACCTTTTTTCACCTCTTCCAAAGGCGCACCGTGCGCGAAGAGAAATAAACCATAAGCCTGCTTGAAGCACCTTGTATTCCACGCGGTTATGCGCGAGCCACTTGGCGGTTCGAGAGAGGAAAGGAGCGACCCCTTTTGCTGCGAAAAAAACAAAGCGCATCGGTCATCGGATTGGAGATCAAACCATGGGCCATCGGACTCGTTGAACTGCGACCTTCCGGAGCAGGCACCGATCTGATAAATTTGGATATCTGGCCGGTTCCATGTCCTTCGGATCGCGGATGCGGCTGGGATGAAACGCAGCGCGCCAAGGCGGCCTGGGAGTTAGAGAGTAAACTCGAGACGGTTTCGATCACGTCTCAGCGGCTCGTCGCCTCGATAAGCACCCGGGATGCCTGGATACGAACCCTTCCCGTGCAGGCGGAGGATACCGATCGTATGCTGTCGGAGAAGGCGGAACAAGAGGCGGCGGCGCATCTTCCGGATTTTGAGAAAAACTACGTTGTGGATTACGAACTGCGTGAGGATTCGGGCGAAGGACGGAAAATGGTCATCGTTGCCGCCCGGAAGAGCTGTGTGGATCGCATACGAGGATTTCTGGATCGCACGAACCTTCGTCTTTCCGTGGTGGACGTGGATTGCTTCGCCCTGGAGCGTGCGTACCGGTGGAATTACGATCCGGACGAATGGACGTGGATCGCACACATCAGCGCTCGGGAATCGGAATTGCTGTTGCTCAGGAACGGTGAATTCAGGGCCGTCGAACGGATAGATATCCCAGTGCCGCACGATCTTCCGGAGTGCGCCTCGGAGATCGAGGAGCTTGAGGTGAGAGGCGAGGAATTCTTCTACGTGCTGGCCAAATCGCTTCTGAAGAAGGCCGGGATGATGATCGAGGCGGAGGCTTCCGAAGAGGTCTCTCCCCCACTGATGTTGTCCGGCCCCGGGTCCCAGGTTCCCGGCCTCGTGGCCTGCTTCCGATCCACGCATCCCGGCCCGGTAAAACTTCTGGATCCGTTTCGCCGCACCCGCATAGATCCTTCGATATCCTATCGGGCGGACAATGTGCGCCACAGCGTCGAGGAATACTCCGTAGCCATGGGGCTGGCGCTCCGATGATCGCCTTTGCGCGCACGGAACGCCATTCCGCTCC
>JAUWMS010000576.1 GCA_030613045.1 Candidatus Latescibacterota bacterium
CTTCCTCCTCCGTCGGAAGTCTGGATGAATGTTCTGAGGAGTGGTATAATCTGAGTTTTCCAGTTAGTAGGTTGGGTCATGTCATAAACTCCCTGAAGTAGAGAAAGGATTTCCTCGTGCCTCGTCTCTCTCCTCCGTATCTCCTTGGTGCGGTTACACTCCGCCAAACGCAGAAAATCCTCCATCCACAGGGATCACCACGCCATGCACAAACGCAGCCATCGGGGAAACGAGCCAGAGCACCGTTCCCACCAAATCCTCCGGCGCGCCGAAACGCCCCATAGGCGTGTGCGCTATAATGCCTTCCCCCCGATCGGTAAGCGCTCCCGAACTTTCCTCCGTCAACAGAAAACGGTTCTGCTCCGTGAGAAAAAATCCCGGAGCGATGGCGTTCACCCGAATCCGCGTCGAGTAATTCTGCGCCATGTGCACCGCGAGCCATTGGGTAAAATTGCTCACCGCCGCCTTGGCCGCGGAATACGCCGGAATCCTCGTCAGCGGTCTGAACGCATTCACGGATGAGATGTTGACGATAACCCCCTCTCCCCGTTCGAGAAACGTCTTTCCGAATACCTGACAGGTTAGGAACATCCCGGAAAAATTCAGATCGAACACCCAACGCACGTCGTCCTCCGAAAGATCAAAAAAATCGAGATCCGACGAAGTGCTCGCGCGCGCTTTGTTGCCCCCTGCCCCATTGATCAGGATGTCCACCCGTCCAAACTCCGAGACCACTTCGGAGCATACCTCCTCGAGCCCTTGTCTATCCAACACATCCGCGGCAAAAGCCATCGCCTCTCCGCCCGCCTCATCGATCTGTTCAGCCACCTTCCGGGCCGCTTCCTCTCTGAGATCGAGCACCGCCCCCCGAACCCCATGCTCCGCAAGCGCCCGCGCCATCGTCCCACAGAGCACGCCTCCACCTCCCGTGATCACAGCCACCTTGTCCAAAAGATCGAACGAGAAACCCCTTGTCATACGTTCAAACCTCCTTGTTTGCTTATCGAATATCCGGAGTCACGAATTACAGGGTTCTCAATCCGAAATCCGAAATCCGAAATCCGAAATCGGTTCACCAGCGCACCCGCACCGTAACTTCCTTCCCTCCGGGAATCTCCGGCAAAAGCACCTTCGATCCGTTGAGCACCTTCACCTCTCCCTGGCCACAAACCGCAAAGCGCACCGCCACACCGCAGTCCACCGTCATCTCCGACACAGGAAGCGTGCTTCCGTTTTTCACTGTGAGAAAGAGCGTTCCATCATCCATCCGGGACGTCAGCGAGAGCGCCTCCCGCGCCTTGGCCCACGCAAGCTGCTCCGCCAACGTGCTGATCCGAACCGCCCCTCGGTCCACGCGAACCGCGATGTCCCGCATAAACGCCTTCCAGTCCCCAAAATACGCCGGCTGTCCCTGAGGCACGTGCGTGACAAACTCCACCATACAGGGAATATCCGTAGCCTCCGCCAGACCCGTAAGCTCATCCAATATCCAACAGTTAAAGTCCCGCTCGATGGCCGGCCA
>JAUWMS010000185.1 GCA_030613045.1 Candidatus Latescibacterota bacterium
AGGCGACACATTTCCTGTCCCAGCATGTTATATACCATCAAGGTGCATCGGGCCTCGACGGCGCCCTCGGGTAAAACTTCTTTGGGCACAGTGTACGTGATCGAGGTCCGGTTGTTGAAGGGATTGGGGAAGTTCTGCAGCCAAACCACTTCCGCTTCCGCCGCCTTCGATGTACGGGAGGACTCCGGCTCGGCTTCAAACAGATCGCCTTCAATCACCAGCGTCATCGAGCGCCGATGCGCGTCTCCGTTGAATACAAAGGAATACGAATCCACCTCGCTCAAATCCACCCGCTCCGCGCGCTCCGGATCCACCAGCACCACGCGCAGTCCCTCCGGAACGCCCGCCACGCCTTCGAACGTCAAGGTCGCCGCGTGCACCGCGGGGTCCGTCGCCGCCACCACAAAATCCCACGTCAGGGCCTCGCCCTCGTAAGGCCGGAAGTCTCCCGCAAGGTTCCCCGGATGTTCGTCCCAATCGGGGTGCGCAAAATACAGCTCGAGAGACGGCCCCAACCAAGGCGGCTCCGTCAAATCGCTCCGATCCCAGCCTTCCAGGGCCTCCCCGGAGATCCCGATAAAATTGTCCGGATCGCCGAGGTGTTCCACTTCCCCACCGTCGTCATCGGCCCGCACGGACACCCGCATCGTCCAACGGAGATCGCCACCAATCTCATCTTCCGACAGGGAGAATTCGTCCCCCTCTCTGCTTTCTTCGGGAGGCACACTCAACATCACGGGAGACGCTCCCCGATTCCGGATCCAATACCCCTTCCACGGCTCCAACACCACCGTCCCATAATGGTCACTCTGAGGAAAGCCGGGCAACCGATTCGTCCCATCGAACGCCCACGGGCCTTCCAAGTCGGGATGTCCGCTCGCCTCCATAATGGACGCCCAGCTTACCGGAAACGCAAAGGGCGCGCCCACCTGATTCCAGCCCGGATGGAGGAGCGCCTCGTAGGTACGGTCGCTCCGCACCGAGCGTCCTTCCCCCGATGCAATCCCTTCCAGGGGTTCGTTGACCATCAAGTAGAACGCCTGTCCGGGTCGTGCGCTCATCAGGTCGGGATATTCGTCGTACCCGCCGCGCTCGTTGCGGCGCAGCACCCGCCATCGCTCCGGATCGTACGGCCCCAGCGCGTCCTCCAAAAATCCGAGCGCCCGATCCGCCTCCGACACAAACGGCAGCGAAAACATGCGATAGCCCACCGGAGGGAACTCGACAGGGACCATCTCCCCGGAGATTCGCACTTCTTCGTGCGCCCATCCGGTATCGGGAAACACCGTCTTATTCCGGCCGTCCGAGGCGCGGATGCGCATCCTCAGCCCCCGCATCCCGATGGCCGATCCCGGCACACCGCCCTTGTACCATCCATCTTCCTCCACCATTTTTAGACTATCGTACGAAGCCGCTCCTCCCATCCCGTAGAGAAGCCATACCGAAAGCGAGTCCCCGGGACCTTCGTCGCGCACCTCCACCGCGATTTCTCCATCCATCCCGGAGTCAAAAGGCCCCATCTTTATTCCCCCGATTTGCGGAGCCGTGGTATCTCCCAGCACGGAAAAGAAAAATTCCTCCCGCAACGCATTCGCCGTGCCCGCCAAATCTGTTGCGACGATCTCCACGTAAATCGTATCCCTAAGCGCCCACGGAACCACCGGCTCATACCCAACGAGCACATCCGCGCTGTCGTCCTCCGAAATCACCACCTCCGAAGCATCCAGTTCCACGCCATTGATTGCCAGTCGAACCGAGGACCGATCCACGCCGGCCCCGTCGTCCCGAATGCGCAGACGGATCAACGCTTCCAGCGAGACCTCCACCTCGTCCCGAGCCGGCTCCATCTCCACGAGATAGGGCGGCTCCTCCTCCGAATAGGATCCAAACGCCATTAGAATTTCGGATTTCGGATTTCGGATTTCGGATTGAAAAACGTGCAATCCGCAATCGAAACGGCTTTCTCTGCGCCACGTGCTCTCCCCATCCAACACAAACAACCACAGGTGCGCTGGGATAACCTCTTCTTCTTCCGTGGGCAGAGAAACCCGCACCATCCATGTCTGTTCCTCGCCGCCAACAATCATGCTATCGCCCGCAATGGCCCATACGTCGCCCCAAGCTACAATGCCCTCCGGCAGTTCCGGCGCGCCTTCCACCGTTCCAAGATGGATCCATCCATCCCGGCCGGGAATTCCACGAAGGCTCACTGAATCCCCTGATACTCCCTCCGCCATAAGACTGTCCGCCTCGAAGGCCACCATCGAATCGGAAGCCAAGGGATGGAAGTGCCACATCTCGATGGAGAAGCCATACTCCTCCTCGAAACGATTGCCACTCCAATCCTGCGCCGAGCCCGTAACCCACACCTCCGCCCCGAGGTCAAAGCCCCCTTCGGGCCGCACCGTCACCGCAATCGCCGAATCGTTCCCCACAATCTCCATTTCGAGCTGTTCCGCCGCATACTCCGCCCCGTTCACGACGACGAGCAAACGCGTCGCGTCCAGTCCGATTCCCTCATCGCTGACCTCGAAAACAATCGGCGCGTCCATGGACACCCACACGGCTCCCGGAGCAGGCCGAAAGCTTCCCTTCACCAAGCGCGGAGCCACGTCGTCCAACGGCTGCACCGGCCCTGTCAGGTCTCCCAAACCGCCCTCGTTCCCACACGAATCTACCGCCGTTACGCCATAGAGATACGCGCCCTCCAGTGTGGAAGTCGTGTCGAAAAACGAGGTCTCCCCGGTTTCTCCGAGCACCGTCATCGCGCCATCGCCGCTCACATCGGCCCGATACACCCGGTAGCCCACCGCATCCGGCGCGGAAGAAACCGGCCACATCACAAACAACGCCCCACGCTCGTCGCCCGCCACATCCATCACCTGAACGTCCTCCACCTTCGGAGGCGGCAACGTATCCCTCGGGATCGCCACGAATACGGAAAATAGTGCAAACGGACCCCAATTCCCCGAGGCGTCCATCCCATGCACGTATAACTGATAGGGCTCGCACCGTTCCCGAGCGGGAAAAAACAACGTGCTTTCAATCTTCTCCTCCGGCCCGTCGAGCCAGCCGTCCTTCGCCTCGAACGATATGCCTGTCCCAAAATCCCCGGACGAATCGAACAAGGCCTCCACCGCCGTGATCGGAGATCCGCCCCGCCCGCTGTCCGACAGGGCCGCCCACACATATACGCCTTCCCCGGCCATCACCGTATCCGGTGTCACCTGAATCTCCGACACCAACGGCCCCAACGTGTCCGGCGGCAGCGTAATCCCGGTCGCGGGCTCCGACCACAGACTCTCGTTTCCGAAGCCATCCACAGCGGATACTTGATAGATGTAGGATACGTCCGCCGCAGCCGTGGTATCTATAAACACTTCGGTGAGTGGTGAGTGGTGAGTGGTGAGTGATGACGGGGACTCGAACGTCTCCGACACATTGCGATAGATGCAAATCCGGGCCACGTCGAGATCCGGGGGAGCGATCCAGGTAAGCCGGTTCTGTCCGATCTCCGGAGTGACCGTGAGGCCGGTTGGAGGCATCGGAGCTTCGGTATCCGGCTTTCGCAAATGGTACCGAACCGAGGGATCGTTCGCTCGATCCGTCACCCACACCTCGGCGAGGGGGATCAGTAATTCCGCGCCGATCCGCGCTTCGTCCGTGAGCGTCTTGATCCGGAGGTCCTCTGAGGGCGTGATTGGTGAGTGGTGAGTGGTGAGTGGCGATTCGGCTTCCTCAAGCTCGCGCCAGTCTTCGCCGTCCTCGGACGCTATGATCACGCTCGCCTCGCCTTGCACCGCCTGCATCGAGATGCGCCAGCGGACGCCCGCTCCGTTGGATGCGATGTACCGCTCCGCAAAGATCGAATCGGACGCCGAATAGGTCATCCCGAAATAGAGCGCGATCCCGCCCGTGTTTGCATCCACAGCGGCGGTTGTCAAAATGGGTGATAACTCTGAACCGGAGAACGGGGCGGTTTCTTCCCTTAAATCAACCTCCGTAAAACGGGAAACGGGAAACGGGAACTGAAAATCGTACTCCGTGGACAGCCCATCCAAGACGCACTCCGTCGGCTCCAGGGCGACTTCCACCTCCTCGGCGACCCACACCGCGATCTCGTCCGAGCGCTCTTTCTCCTTCATCAGCGTATCTACCCCTGAGATGTGGTAATAATAGACGTGCCCCGGAGCCACCGCCTCATCCACGTAAAACGGGTCTGAAAACACGCCGAGCGCACGCGTCGAATCCGCCGAAACGTCCCGATAGACCACGTACCCGGCCGGATCGAAATTTTCCTCCATGGTCCACGTCAACGTCACCGCGCGCCCGTCGCACACGCCCGAAAGCGCGATGCCCGGAGTTAGGGAGTCTTCCTCCGTGCGCGCGAGACTATCCGAAGAAGCATGCTCGTCCGCCGACAGGGACGAAACGCCGAAAGACAAAAGATAAAGGATAAAAGATAAAAGATAAAAGAATCCTCCCCCACCCTTTGTCTTCTGACGCGCTGTTTTTATCTTGTATTTTTTTCTGGACATTGCTCGGCCCACCCGGTTTTGATTTTCGGGTTTTCAATCCGAAATCCGAAATGGCATCATGTTTCACGGAGCACCAAATTTAATCACCACTCACCACTCACCAAACTCACCAATTACCCGCCTACCAGTCCCATCTCAATCATCTTCTCCGCGTTCTGAATCGCATTGAGCGCGGCGCCCTTTCGGATGTTGTCGCTGACCACGAAGAGATCGAGCGCGTTTTTCGCGGATGCGTCCTCCCGGATGCGTCCCACGTACACCGGGTCCTTCCCCGAAGCGTCGAGCGGCATGGGATACACGCCTCGAGCCGGATCGTCCACGACCTCGATCCCCGGCGCATCCCGGAGAATCTCCCGCGCCTCGTCCGCGGTCAATTTTCGCTCGAACTGCACATTGATCGCCTCCGCGTGCCCGTTGAACACCGGAACCCGCACGCACGTGGCGCTAACCGCCAGATCCGGCAGATCAAAAATTTTCCGGGGCTCCTTGATCATCTTGATCTCTTCGCCGTAATATCCAGGAAACTCCTCCTTCAGGCCGCTGATCTGAGGGATCACGTTAAATGCAATCTGGTGGGGATATACCGTGCCTTCGATTTTTTGACCCGCGACGTGCGCCTCCACCTGTTTCTGAAGCTCCACGATGGCGCCTCTTCCCGTGCCCGACACGGCCTGATACGTAGCCACCACCACGCGCTTGAGCGTCGCCTCCCGATGCAGGGGAGCCAGGGCCACCACCATCTGAATCGTGCTGCAATTCGGATTCGCCACAAACCCGTTGGCGTTTCTTAGATGCTGGGCGTTCACCTCCGGCACCACGAGCGGAACCCGTGGATCCATCCGAAAATCGTCCCCGTTGTCAATCACCACCGCGCCGCGTTGGACCGCCTCCCATCCCCATTGCTGGGACGCCCCCTTCGCGCCTTCCGTGCCCGCGAAAAAAGCCACGTCCACCCCATCGAATCCCTCCGCCGTGGTCGGCTGCACCTGATATACCTCGCCCGCAATCTCCTCGGCCCGCGCCCGCCGCGCCAGCACCCGAATTTCCCTCGCCGGAAACTTGCGCTCCCGAAGCACCCGAAGCATCTCCGTGCCCACAGCGCCGATTCCAACCACAGCTACGACGTATTCCCTCATCCTCAACTTCTCCTTTCCTTTTGCATGAATTCAACCGATCTTCGCCAATGTAGATTGTCAATATACCATCCAATTCGTCCGCTGTCAATAAAAAAAACCGCCCATGTCAAAAAAATGACTCAGGCGGTTTTTGCGGTGCGGATTCTCGGCACTGGTTCCGCTAAATGAGGTTTTCAATAGCCTCAAAGCGTTAAGAGACATAGGGTGGCTAAAACGTTACTTTGCAGGAAGTTCGCAGAGAATTGCGGCAAGAAACCTTGTGCAACGAAACCAGTACG
>JAUWMS010000404.1 GCA_030613045.1 Candidatus Latescibacterota bacterium
AGGAAAAAATACGCCTCCCTTTTGTAGCGCCCATCCCGTTCTGCAAGCTCCTCGATCTGACGGGGCATATCGTCTGTGGATGTTGTTGGCACGTTACTTCCTCCGATTCTAATAGCTGACCACGGATCACCACGGAAAAACACAAATAACCACGGATCCAAACGGAAAACCACGGAAAAACCGAGACGATCTCTGTATCCTTCCGTGATATTCCGTGGTGAACCGTTACCTCCGAGCAGCGATCTTCGACAAAATTTGATCCACGGAGGCTTGCAGGGCTTCCTCCCCGGAGACGACGAGATCGGCGTATTGCCGGGAAGGCTCCACGAAGGCCTCGTGCATCGGGCGGACGAAGGTGAGGTATCGTTCCACCACCGACTCGACGATATCTCCGCGTTCGACCAGATCCCGCTTCAGGCGGCGAATGAAGCGTACGTCCGGGGCGGCGTCCACGAAGACTTTGAGATCCATCAACGCCCTCAAGTCCGGGTCGTGGAGCGCCATAATGCCCTCCAATATCACGAAATCCCTGGGCTGAATGACCGCTCCCGTTTCGACACGGATATGCGTTCCATATTCGTAGGCCAGGCGTGGGATCGGGTGTCCGGATTTAAGCTTGCGAAGATGCGCGATCAAAAGCGGCTCGTCGAAGGCGGACGGATGATCGTAATTGATCCGCTCGCGTTCCTCCGGCGCAAGGCGACTGCGATCCCGGTAGTACGCATCCTGCTCAATAAGGACCGCTCGTACTTCTCCCATCGTCTCCACGATCCGCTCTGCAATCGTGGTCTTGCCCGATCCCGTTCCTCCGGCGATCCCGATCAATACGTTCATAAGCATCCTGAAACGTGCGGCGTAAAACGTGAAAAGTAAAAAGTAAAACGTAAGCCGTGAATCGGCTCTCTGACCTCTGACTCTTGAATTCAGAATTCAGAATTCAGAATAGCTGCTCCCGACTTCTGACTTCTGGCTCCTGTCTTCTGATCCCTGATCCCTGCCTTCCTGCTACGGCGTAAAATCCACGCCATCATCCACTCTGAGAATGAAAGCGGTCAACAGCTTGGCCACGTTCTCCACATCCTTGAGGGAGATGGTTTCCACGGCGGTGTGCATATAGCGCAGGGGGATGCTCACCAGACCTGTGGCTACGCTGGCGCGCGTAAGCTGGATCGCATTCGCGTCCGTGCCCGTGCCCCTCGGTGCGGCTTCGATCTGATAGGGAATCTTCTCTTCCTCGGCGGTCTGGATCAGCATCCGCTCCACCACCGGATTGATGTTCGCGCCCCGCGAGATGGCCGGTCCGGCGCCGAGCTTGATATCCCCGACGCGTTTTTTATCCATATCGGGATGATCGGTGGCGTGGGTGGCATCCACCGCGATGCCGACCTTCGGATCGATCCCGTATGCGCTGGTGTGCGCGCCCCGGAGACCCACCTCCTCCTGCACGGTGGAGACGGAATACACCGCAGCCTTGAAGGATTTTCCGGAGAGCATCCTCAGCACCTCTCCGATCGCAAAATTCCCCGCTTTGTCGTCGAAGGCCCGTGATACGGCCAGATCCCTCCGCAGTTTTTCGAACGCCACGGTGTACGTGACGGGATCACCCACGGAGACTAAGGATTCCGCTTCTTTCTTATCCTTCACTCCGATGTCGATCCAGAGGTCTTGGATCTCCGACTTCTTTTTGCGCTCCTCGTCCGTCATCACGTGAATGGCCTTCTTGCCGGTGACGCCGAGGATCGGGCCGTTCTTCGTGTGGACATGCACCCTTCGGCCCGGAATGATGTTGACGTCGAAACCTCCGATGGTCCGAAAATGGAGGAATCCTTCGTCGCTGATGTACTGAACCATAAAGCCCAGTTCGTCGCAGTGCCCGGCGAGGAGAACGCGGGGACTGCCTGCCTCGTTCTTGATCCCGATGCAGTTGCCGTGCATATCCGTTTCGATGCGGTCGGCGTGGGGGCCTACGTTTTCCCGCCAGACCTTCTGGGCGGGTTGCTCGAACCCCGATGGGCTGGGCGCTTCTATCAGGGCTTTCAGGAAAGAGAGGGATTTTTTAGTCATTGAAAAACTCCTTTCTCAGATACATGATAGGGTGGATGAATCAGCGTTGTGGTAATTTAGCAAGTTTTGAGCGTTTTGTCAAGAGCGATTCCGCCCTTTTCGGGCAGGATGGGCGATTTTCTTCTTGCCTGAAGATCAAAAAAGTGTTACCATTGGTGATCGGTAATTGGTAGCCAGTTTCCCATGTTTTTTCTCTTACGGCATCCCTGTGCTACTAATCTTCGTAACCCTGCTTTTTTGGCAAGGTTTCCCCTTGTGGGACCTGCGAAATCCGTTTCGGTTTTCTTTCTGCCTTTGTGCCTTTCTGCCCCTGTGCCTTTATCCCTTTCCCCTTCTTTACATCCCTCTTCTCTTTTACCTTGTTTATGGAGGAAATTTTCTGTGGAACAAATCAAGGTCGTGGTAACGGACTACATCGAGCCGGATCTGAACTGGGAAGCGGAGGAGTTGGCCAAGCATGATAACGTCCGTTTCGAGCATTATCAGCTCAAGTTTGCGCCGCAAGAGGAGCTGCTCTCCGCTATTCTGGATGCGGACGTGGTGGTGGTGAATATGGCTCCGATGACCGCGGAGGTGATCGGGGCGTTGGAGCGATGCCGCCTGATCATCCGACACGGCATCGGATACGACAACGTGGATCTGGAGGCCGCGACGGCCAAGGGCATTCGGGTGGCCAATGTCCCGGACTATTGCCCGGAGGAGGTGGCGGAGCATGCCGTCGCGCATATTTTTGCCTGTTATCGGCAGGTGGTGCGCTCCCGGAAGGTTTTGGAGGAATCCAGCCGAAAGGGGGCGTGGGATTTTTCCGGCGTGCCGCGAATGTTCCGGCTGTCCGGGAAGACGTTGGGAATCGTCGGCTGCGGGCGCGTAGGGAGCTTGGTCCTGAAGAAGATGCGGGGGTTGGAGATGCCGTCCCTTATCTGCGATCCGTATCTTTCGGAGGAGCGAAAACGGGAATTGGGCATCGAGTGCGTAGATCTGGACACCGTGCTGAAGGGGGCGGACGTCGTGACGCTGCACACGCCGCTCAACGAGGAGACGCGCCGCCTCATCGGCGAACCGCAGCTTCGGATGATGAAGGAGACCGCTTACCTGATCAACACCGCGCGCGGGCCCATCGTGGACGTGGAGGCTTTGGCTCTGGCCCTCCGGGAAGGCTGGATCGCCGGAGCGGGCATAGACGTGTACGAGAAGGAGCCGCCCGATCCGATCTATCCCCTGTTCGGATTGGACAATGCGGTGCTGACACCCCATCTCGCGTGGAGTTCGGAGGAAGCCGGATGGGACATTCGGGTGAAGATATTAGAGGACATTCGGCGGTTTATGGAGGGGAAGCCGCCGAGGTTTGTGGTGAATCCGGAGGTGGAGGAGGTGCTTGGAGGGCTGGAGTGAAACGTGAAACGTGAAACGTGACGCGTGATGTGTGAGTGACCGTCATAGTTTGTCGGTTCACGGTTCACGCGGTATCTTTTATTTGAGGTAACAGAAGGTATTTAGCGATGTCAGAATCCTTTCAACCCTATATCCAGGCCTGGAAGT
>JAUWMS010000377.1 GCA_030613045.1 Candidatus Latescibacterota bacterium
TCCCGCCGTGACATAAACGTCACGGTTCGGGATCAGGACTTCCATCTTCCCTCTCTCGCGCCGAACCGCGCGGTTCAGCGCACGGCAAACAGAAAGCCCCCACCGGACTATGCCGATGGGGGCTTTTGCAATTTAATCCTCCCGCAGGTTAACGGCAACCTCCGGGAGGTTATTCAGCAAGGGCAGTTCGCGAACTGCCCCCTACTCGATCTTCACCATCCTGCGCGTCTGCGAAAACTCCCCAGCCTCCAACCGAACCACGTACACGCCCGTAGCGACCTCCAGACCGTGCCGATCCTTGCCATCCCATCGCACCGTATAGGTTCGCGGCTCCCGGAATCCCTCCGCCAGCACCCGAAGTTTCTGTCCCAACAGGTTGAACACGCTGAGGCGAACCGGTCCGGCCTCCGATAAGGCATACCGGATCTCCGTGGTGGGATTGAAGGGATTGGGGAAATTCGGGGAGAGGGCAAATTTCAGAGGCAGGCCTGCATCCTCTGCATCCTCTTCAACGGCTACAATAGACGAAAGTTGTGCTAACCCCTCACTGGCATATTTGACGGAGTTGGCCGTGGCGTTCATGGCTATGGCGGCCTCAAACTCGACTTTGGCCTTGTCGTATTCGCCTTTGTTTATGTACACATAGCCCAGGGTCGCTCTGGTCCATGCTGTAGTCCAGTGTGCGTCGGGAAGTAAAGGCAAAGCTTCGGTGAGCGATTGGAAAGCCTTATCATGCTCACCCAGTTTGCAATAACACCTGCCCATTCCGCTGAGCAATTTTCCTTTGAGGTAGCCCTCCGGCCCCAGTTCAAGCGCTTTTTGATATTCGGTCAGGGCCGCCTTGTAATCCTTTTGCCCCCAAAATTCGTCCCCCTTTCTGTCGAACTCATTTATCCTGGCGAGACTGAGACTTTCAGGAGTATGCCTCAGAATCCAATGGTCCGGATCAAGGATTACATTCTGAGGTTCGCCATCCACATCAAAGGAGAAGGTCGTCTCTTCGCCTTGAACGAAAATCTTGTGCCTAACCGTTTGATCTCCCACTATCGCCGCCACCTCAACGGGCATTCTGAAATTTCCCTGGACTTGCCGGATGGCGCCGCTAACCGTCCACCCGCCTTCGGGTTTCTGAGTGGAATCCCAGATCAGGTCGTATTGAGGGGCGCCCGGCTGGTCGAGCCATTCATTGAAGAACCAATACAGGTCTTCTCCGATCACCTCTTCCGATACATCCTGAAGGATAAATGGATCTATCTCTTCCCCTCCATAGTCGCTTACCAGCCGTCTTAAGATTTGGGGAAAGCCCTCCTCACCCGCAAGGTACCGAAGCATGTGAAAAAAACAGGCCGCCTTATAATACGCCACCACTGTGTCGTTGGCTTTGCGAAGCAAGGTCTCAGCAGAAGATCCGGTATTACCCAAATAAACTTTAGCCACCGAATCAAGTTTCTCTAAAAACTCCTCCCTGCCGTACTTGTTCTCGATGAACAGCAGAGAGGAATATACAGCCAGGCCCTCCGCCAGCCAATCGCCGTTCCCTCTTTTAATTCCAACGTGATTTCCCCACCATTGGTGGGATATCTCGTGGGCCCAGAACTCCTCATCCGGCTCGCCCTTGAACGCATTTTCATAGAGCATGATGAAGGACTGATCCCCGTGCCCGCCTCTGTATCCGCTGGGTATTTCGACCACGGCAAATTTCTCAAAGGGATACTCTCCGAAAGTTTTCGAATAGAATTGCAGGATTTCACCGCACTTGTCAATATATTCCTGGGATCTCCCGCTGTCCTGAGGGAAGAGATAAGACTGTAACAATAATCCGTCCATCGAGGCCTCGTTTTTCACATATCCCGCTGCCGTAAAGGCAAACCCCATTGGGGGACTATCCACCCGCCATCTGAACGTGCTCTTGCCGTTTTCCGAGGAGACGCCTTCCAATGTGCCGTTGCTCACCGCAGTCAATCCTTGAGGAACGGTGATCTCGATGGTTGCGGTTGCACGATCGGCGGGAAATTGGGGATACCAACGGGATTCGGGTCTGACGTAGGTGCCGTCAGGGCCGATGAAATCCCATATTCTATGACTGCTTGGATCAGTAACGATTATCCCGGAGTACTCTACAGTGCACCAGAAGGTTTCTCCTTCCTTAGGGATTGAGCCTGGGTTGATGTACAACAATCCCGTCTGGAATTCGTATTCCACCGGGTTTCCGGCATCATCGGTGACCTCCTCGACCTCAAAGTTATCCCGGAGAATGAGGGGAGCCCACCCCGAATCTTCGTCCGCGGTTTGGAAACCTATCCGAACCACTGCGTAGATCATGTTTGTCTCCGGCTTGATCTCCGCTTTGATATCATAATGTTGAATATCAATTTGCGCTACTCCATGAGATACGCCTATTTCTTCGCTCTCTATCACGTACGGATACTCTGTTGCTTCTCTTATTTCAATTGCCCACCCCGGTTCAAGGGCGCCGATGACTTCAATGCTTTTTGCATTCTGCTCCGGTAACATCGCAAGCTCAGCGGCGTGGTATGAGTACCCGAACCATTTCGAGTAAATGCGCTCCGCCTCGACAAAGGCATCGGCATCCCTTATCTTATTGAGAACACTGCTACCCAATATATCCTCGTAATTCTCAGGATTGAGGCGGATGAAAAGGGAGGTGAATTCCCCTGAGGAAGGTTCGGTATGCACAGTAATCCCAAACTCGATCATATTGCGGCTTTGTGCATTCAGAGGAGGCGGATCAAGCGAGTATCTTCCGGTCCCGATGATCGTCAGAACGGTCACACCGACCTCAGTGGTTCCCGGCACCAGAATACCTTCCTCCAGGTCGAGAGTGACAATGTCCCCCTCATAGTGAAAGTTTCTGATAGAATACATCTCGTCAGGACTTCGCACGACTTTATAGAAGGTGCTGGGCCAACTGGGCCTGGTACTTGAAGTTGATAAGAACTCGATCCTGACATAACGTCCTATTGTGGTTACAGGCTGACCTTCAGTTGTATTAAGCCAGGCGCTATCGGCAGTGGTGTCAATCTTTCGGCTTGGGTTGTCTTCCCCCCTGGCGATCTCTATTCGTGCGTCACGATCTGTGCCGGGTGCAATGGTTATACGGTACCCTGAAACAAGGGCAAGAACACCACCGACTTTCACCACCACGCGATTTACCTGCCTATCCTCTCCCAGGTCAATCTCGATCCAGGAGCCCGGAATGTTCATAAAACCTCCCCACTCCGTGCCTGTGCTGCCATCGGTGGCGTTGGAGGGAGGCTTGACCCCAGCGATGGAGCCGACCCTAGGCCCGACTTCGTCCGTAGCTTCGGCTCCGAGAGCCAGGTTTTCGTAAGGATCATCAGGGCCGTACACTTCGACTTCCTGGATTTCCACTATACTTATCGCTGCGTGGGCGGAACTGAGCAGAGCGCCTGAGATTGCTAAAGCCGCCATCAGGCCGCCGACTAAGATTCTGTTGATCGCTTTCATTTTTGGCCTCCGTTTCGTATAGATGGGTCGCGTGTTTGGAGGGGAGCTGTTGCTCTTGCGCAGAAACATACGAGCATGAAGATACGCTATTTCCGAAGCCCTGTCAACCCCAAAAATCGCTCTTTCCAAAATAAAAAGGCCGCTCCCACCAAACGGCAGAAGCGGCCTTTTTCGAACAACTGTTTTCGCCCACAGAAATAGTACTCCCACAGCCCCCCTATCTTCAATTATGGGTATTGACGAAGCATAACGAATCCGTTTTCTCTTGTCAAGAAAAAAAAGGCCGCCTCGCGAAAACCATTTCGA
>JAUWMS010000475.1 GCA_030613045.1 Candidatus Latescibacterota bacterium
CGAGCGCCAATCCGTTTTCCTTGGTGGTATTGGCTGCGAAGAAAAGTGTGGAGATCAAGGACGATGAGGAGCGGCGGGTTCGGTTCAAGATGCGGTTGATTCGGGAGTTATTGAGTCGGGGCTATAGTCGGGATGAGGTGATCGGGGTATTTCGGTTTGTAAATGGCATCATCCGATTGCCTTTGAAGATGGATCAGTTGGTGTATGAAGAGTTACACAAAGAGGAGGGAGAAGCGATGTCGTACGTGACGAACTGGGAGCGGATCGCGATGCAGAAGGGGATGGACCAGGGGATACAGCAGGGGATGCAGCAGGGGATGCAACAGGGATTGCTGGAAGAAGCTCGCGGGATGGTGTTGGAAGCGTTGGAGGAGCGGTTTGGAGTCGTTGTGCCGAATCTTGCGGATCGGATTCGTGGGATGGAAGATCGGGGAACGCTGAGAAGCATGCTTCGGTTGGCGGTGCGCGCCGGGACTTTGGGGGAGTTTGAGACGCACGCGGGGCTGTGAATGGTCGTGCGCTGAAACCGCACCGGACACATCGGGGCGACACGGACAGGGCTTTCCCCGCGCCTCGCTGCCTTGTCCGCTGCTATGAGCGGGTGAGATGCCGGATCAGGAATGTCCTCCGCACCACGCATAACGCACCAATCACCAAAGCAGGAGTATCCTTGAAGCGCATTTTATTCTTTATTCTGAAGTTGATCGTAAGCGTGGGCATGGTGGCTTGGGCCTTCTCCGGGGAGCATTTTCAACTGGATCGGCTAACGCTTCATTTCAGGGAGGCGGACTTCGGACTGCTGATAGGAGCGGTGGCGCTTTTTGCGCTGAGTAATTTGTTGGGCGCGGTGCAGTGGAATTTATTGCTTCGGGTTCAGGAGATCAGGCTCTCGTGGCGGAAGGGGGTGTCGTTCTATTTTGTGGGGGTTTTTTTTAACAATTTTCTCGTGGGCAACATCGGCGGCGATGCGATCCGGGTGTACGACGTGCGGCGGCTGACCAGGGATGGAAGTCCGGCGTTTGCGGCAACGTTTCTGGATCGGTTCATCGGCTTGTTCACGCTGACCTGGTTCTCGTTGGCGGCGTATCTTTTGGCTCCGGCGTTTCCGGGAGGACAATCCGTGTTGGCGCTGATTCTCTGTGTGACGGGCGTGCTTTCGATCACCATCGCCTCGGCGTTCAGCCATCGGTTGAGCGGGCTGGGAGAACGCATCGTCTTGAAGGTGGTTCCAGATCGCGTCGGAGAGCGGGTCGTGAAAATTCGCCGGGGGATCCTGCGATGCCGGGCGCACCTGAGCGTGTTGGCTTTGGCTGCGTTGGTATCTGTCGGGGTGCAGTTGATGCGGGTGGGCGTCCATTACGTGGTGGGGCGTGCGTTGGGGCTCGAGGTGCCGTTCGGATATTTTCTGGTCTTCATCCCCCTGATTGCGATTGTGGCCAGTGTGCCAGTGTCCTTCGGAGGAATCGGCGTGCGGGAAAATTCCGGCGTCCTGCTGTTCGGGCGTCTCGGCGTGGAAGGTACGGTGGCGTTTTCGATGGAGTTTATCGCGTATCTCGTGGGATTGGCGGCGAGCTTGGTGGGAGGGGTGGTGTTCGTCTGTCGAAGACAGGGGAAACATTCAAAAATTGCCTGAATTTCAAAGATTTCAAAGATTTCAAAGATTGGGGTGCTGATATTTTAGGCAATCTTTGAAATTTTGCCAATTCTGGCAATCGACGAAGGAGGTAAGGTCCGGCATGGATTTATCACTGGTAATCCCACTGTTCGACGAAGAACCCAACCTTCGGGAGTTGTATGAGAAGGTGCGAGTGGTCCTGGATGGACTGGACTTGACTTCCGAGGTGATCTTTGTAGATGACGGGAGCCGGGACCGGTCCTTCGAGGTGATCGAGGCGCTTTGCCGGGAGGACGAGCGGGTTCTCGGAGTGCAATTTCGTAAGAATTACGGGAAAGCCGCTGCGCTGTCGGTGGGATTCCGGGAGGCCCGGGGCGACGTGGTCATCACGATGGATGCGGACTTGCAGGACGATCCGGAGGAAATTCCGCACTTGCTGGCAAAAATCGCGGAGGGCTATGATCTGGTGTCCGGATGGAAATTCGAGCGCCATGATCCCCTGTCGAAGCGGATCCCCTCCAAACTATTCAACAAAGTGACCGCGTGGATGTCGGGCGTGAAAATCCACGATTTCAATTGCGGGCTGAAGGCCTATCGTCGGGAGGTGACCCGGGATATTCCCGTGTACGGCCAGCTTCATCGCTATCTGCCAGTGCTGGCGCGCCAACATGGCTATCGGATCGGGGAGATCAAGGTGCGGCATCATCCTCGGAAGCACGGGAAAACGAAGTATGGGATGGGGCGCCTCCTGTATGGCTTCTTAGACCTTTTGACCGTGCTGCTGCTGACGCGGTACGTAACCCGGCCTCTGCATTTTTTCGGGGGATTGGGCACGATCTTTGCCACGGCGGGCTTTGCCATCGGGTGCTATCTGACCTATTTGAAGCTGTATTATGGGAACTTGATGGGGCGGTATCCGCTGTTGTGGTTGGCGATTCTGTTGATGATCCTGGGCGTGCAGTTCTTTTCTACGGGGTTGTTGGGGGAGTTGGTGTCGAGTCTGAGGCAGACGAAGGAGGAGTATTCGGTGAAGAAACTCGCAAAACGTGAAACGTGACCGGGGTCTGGTAAAGAGTCCCCAATCACCAATCACCGGGCCTCTGCGATCTCCGCGATTTTGCTATACACCAACAGGTGAGGGGAAATGGCGAAACCGAAACATGAGTATATCTACGGCATCAACCCCTGCTTTGAAGTCATACGAAGCGGAAGAAGAACCGTGAAACATGCGTATCTGAATAAGGCGGCGACGAACAATCCAAGACTCAAAACCCTGGGCCACTTTTTGAAGAGCCGCGGGATTCCCATAGACCGGGTGGACAAATACCGTCTTTTTCAGCTTTCCAACTGGACGGAGCATCAGGGCGCGGGGCTTAAAGCGTCGCCGTATCCCTATGCCCGCTTCAATGACCTCGTGGAAAGCAAAAGGCTGATCCTGTTGGACACCG
>JAUWMS010000125.1 GCA_030613045.1 Candidatus Latescibacterota bacterium
GAATGGTCGCATCCTGTAGAATCGCCTGCGCCTTGGCCCGCTTGGCCATCCAGGTTTGGTACTCGGTTCGGGCCTTATCCAACAACTCCCGCGGCGCGCCCTCGGATGCGATCAATGCCTCCGTCCGTTCCAGATCCAGTCGGGCAAACTCCGTCCGTGCTTCCAGCTCCCGCACATCGGCCTGTATTTTGGCCGGGTCTATCCGGGCCAGCACGTCTCCTTTGGATACGGGGTCTCCTTCCCGGAACGGAAAGGCCACCAGAAGCCCCTCTACCTGGGAAGTCACACTCAGTCGCCGCTGAGGCGCGGTGCTTCCGCTGATCTCGATCCAATCCCGGATGGGCGCTCTTTTTACTTCCCGCACCGCGACCAGAGCCGCTTTGGGCGCTTTGGGCATCTTCTCATCCTCTCCATCCGGGGAACATCCGAAAAATCCCACAGTCAGGCACAGCCCGATTGCCCCTCTGAACAGGGGCCTCCGCATGCTATTCATTGCTCCTCCTCTCCGGCGTTCGGTTTTCTGGTTGCGCAATAAGTGCTTGGACAAAAAAACATCTTCCCACCACGAAATACACGAAATACACGAAAAAACCAAAAGCATTTCACCCCCCTGTTCAGTGCTCTGTCAACTTTGAATTGACGGGTTCGATGAGTCAAGCGCGGGAATTGATTCCCTGCGCTGCGGTTGAGAACCCCTGTGAACAGGGCTAAGAGGTGCTCGCCTCGCGGGGATTAGCCCAATTTATTGGGCTTCGCTTGAGTAGCGGGGCGATTTATCGCCACGCGGAAGGTTAGCTCCTCTCCGGAAACGCGCGCTTGACACAGCACTATGGGTTCTCCGTGCCTTAGGAAACACTTTTTTTTTGCTCTGTGTTTCCCTCGTGTCTCCGTGGTAAAAAGGGCGTTTCATTCCGTCCACCTACTTACCCCGTGCTCCCATCGCTTTTTCCAATTCGGCCACGGCCAGCGCCCGATCCACAAGAGCCTGCACGGCCTGAGTCTGCATCTTGAGCAACTCGGCCTGAGCCTCCAGCACCTCGGCCACCGTTCCCTTGCCGAGACGATGTCGCTCCTGTTCGATGCGGAGCACCTCCCGCGCTTGCGCTACGACCAAGCCGGCGGTGTGTATCCGCGTTCGGGCCTCCTGAAGGTGCAGACCGGCCGCCCGGACTTCCAGTTCTATGGTTAGTCTGAGCTTGCGTTCGGCTTCCTCCGCTCTGTGCAATTTATGCTGCTCCTGCTTGATCCCGGCGGACAGCGTCCCCCCGGCGAACAGAGGAACACCGAGTTGCACCCCCACGTTCCAGTCTTCGTCGAATTCGAGGTCGCCTCCGCTCCGGCCTCCGTAGCGGCCTTTCAGAACCACCTCCGGCCAACGTCCGCCCTTTGCGACGGACAGCCTCTTTCGCTGCGCCTCGGTCCGAAATTGCGCCGCCCGGTAATCGGCCCGGTTGACCAGCGCGCGCTCCGGCATCTCCTCCCATGTCCATGGAAGCTCTGGTTCCCTCAGATCAGCCACAACCCGGAGTCCGCTTTCCGAGCGGCCTTCCCGGCCCATCCTGTACAACAAAAGCTGCGCGGCGATCTTCCGATTGTTTTCCAATTGGACCAGGTTCTGATCCAGATCGGCCAGCCGCACCGCGATCCGCAGCAGATCCACTTTGGCGGCTTTGCCCACCGCGATGTGCTCCTCGATCTGTCGGTGGTGCGCTTCCAACGACTGCCGGGAAAACTGCGTCGTCGCGATCAGACTGTCCAATCCGACGATCCGGTAGAAGGCTTCGGTCACCGCGAACACCACGAGATCCCGGGTTCGCGCACCCTCCCGGGCCGATGCGACGTGCTCCAATTCGGCCGCCCTCAAAGCGTTCAATCCCCTTCCTCCGCGAAAAAGGGGGGCCCTTCCCGCCAACCCATAGTCCGCCATACGCTTATCGAAACTCCCGGATTCCCCGAGGGCGTGTGGAGCAATCACACGCTGGGCCTGTCCGAAGCGGTCGTAGGATGCATCAAAGCTCAGGCTCGGGAGGAGACTGCCTTTAGCCTGCTCGCTCCGCTGTTGCGCGGCCCGTTCATCCCATTGGGCCATCGCTATATCCGGGCTGTTCTCCAAAGCCATGGCGAGGCATTCTTCTAAGGTCATAGCCATCCCGGACGTCGGCGCAACATCCCGATTTTCGGATGCATTGGCTTCACCCATGAAGCCCCACAGGATAGCGGTTAAGGAAAAAAACGCTATACGAACCCTTCGTTGCCATACCTTGTCTATATTTTGCATAGGGTGTTCCTCTTGGTGATGGAGTTCAAATCTCTCTGTGCGTGCCTTTCGCCATGTTTCTATACAAACAGCAACTTACGAGTTCCTATCTCCCCAAAAACCTCCCAGTTTGACCTATTTGGTGAAGGGCTTTCTCTGTAATCCATTGGAGTCTAGAGAGGAAGGTAGCCAAAAATTGTCCCGTCTCTCTTTCAATGGGGAATATAAACCTTTGGAAAATCATTGTCAACAAAAAAAAACTCCCCACTTTAACTATAGTGGGAAGTTGTGAGAAACATGAATGACAAGAATCCAGCCCAAATCTAAAACTCGGCCTCTATTGGAGCCCTAGTTACAAGGACAGCATCTTGTTCAAATAGATCCTTGTAACTTGCCTTAATACAATCTATTGATCTCCTTGCCTCCATCGAATCATGATACACGATGATGACCAACACCGCACCTTCCTGTATCGTCTCTTCCTCTCCGTCCTCTTTCGTCCAACAGCCACCACCCAAAGTAGTGAATCCTCGGCTGAATCTCGGGACTATGTGGTGGTCACGAAAGCTGTTCCACTCAACGTCAGAGATACAACTGCCATCAGGTTTGGACCGCCCAAAAGTCAGCTTCGCCTCAATCATAGATGAGCAAGACATAGCATGCCTCCTTTCTTGTTGATGCTGGCAGAAGACTCGCCACGCCGGGTTTATCCACAAATGAACTCTTGACAATTCGACAGTCAAAAGCTTCGGAGGCTGTCAAGCCCATTGCACCGTGGATAAAGCTCGGCGTGACGGACCGTTTCGTGCAGGAGAGATTCGTTCTGAAAATAATGCATCTCCCCTTACTTTTTGTTTTTCCAGCATATTTGTCGAAATACCTCCTTTCTGTAAAAAGATTTTTCTTGACAATGGCGAGAAAAGTTCTTACATTTACAAGTCTCTTGAGATTTTAGTGGTCCTATGAGAAAAATATTCCCTGTTGAAAAAATATAGGCCGGGCAGAAGAGGTTACTATTATAGTAAACCTCTAATGCTTGCTATTTCTAAAGAGATGGGAACGGCAAACGTCTTATAATCAACAGGTCCAGAAATGCCGCCGAGTGACCGCTCGGCGGTTTTTCTTTGCTACCCGAAAAGACAAAAAAAACGGACATGCGGCTGCAAAATCCCGGATGTCCTTTTTTTATGTTATATTCTCATAAGACCTCTACTATGGTTTTCAATCGGCCAACTCCATTTTAATGGGAGTTGGCCTCTCCAAGCCAAACACGAACCTGCATCTACCAAGAAAAATAATTCTGCGAAGACAACGCATAGAACGCCCCCATCAAGAGGAGAACTACCTAAAAAAACTCTGGAAAAAAAACCTGACCTAATATACAAAACTCAAACTGTGTTGTCAAGGGAAAAAAGAGAAAAAACCTCCTCCGAAAAAAATATTACCTACATGAAGCAGCCCTCTGAGCAATAACCGGCTATTCCTCTTTAACTTGGATCAGAAGAGTAATAGTCGAACTCCAGTTTCTGTCTTCGCTTTTTTCTAGGTAAGGGAGAGCAAAGATTCACCCCGGAATAGCGCTAAGAGGGTGTTTTAAAAGTCTTCGTATCCAACACCGAAGCGCACCGAAAAGATCTAATTTTGAGGTTTTTTCGGTGGTTTTCAGTGTTTTTCGGTGTTCAATTTGGAGTTTCAGCGCCTTTTCAAACACGCCCTTAGAGCACTCGCCACCGGGCCATCAATACCCAAGTTTTCGGCTTCGCCGCTGTAATTTTGAGGCCCCTCCGAGGAATAGAATGAGAAGGAGCGCGAGCACGGCGACATCGAGAACGATGCTCTGAACCCCGGTTCCCAGCACCGCATGATTGAGCAGATCCTGGGCGTAGGTAAGCGGAGACAGATACGATACGCCGCGCGCCCAAACCCCCATCCGATCCAGCGGGACAAAGATGCCACTGATAAAAAGCAGGGGCCAGCGCAACAGCGTACTGGGCATCATGATCTGGCCCGGCGATTGGGCGGAACCGGATGCAACCAGAATGCCGAGCGCCGAGAAGCTGTACGCGGAGAGGATCACGGCGACGGTTAGCAGAGCAGGCTGGGCCACGGACGCCCCGAACAGGGCCCATCCCGTTAGGAGCGACAAAAGGGATATGCCCACCGCGAAGAAGGCCCCGACGGAGCTTCTGCTCAAAAGAATCGTAATCAGCGCCATTGGAGCGGCCATCAGCCGGTCGTACGTGCGTGCCCGTCGCTCTAACGGAAAAATCACGGAGCCGGCGGAGGATGCGGTGAAAAAAGTGGTCAGCGCCAGAAGCCGGGCGATGCCGGTCTGAGGGGCAAGTCCCCGACGCACGGAGAAAGAAAAGAACATAAAGAGGGGCAGGGCCAGGCCCCACATCACCATCGGAGGCGTCAGGTAGTAAGTGCGCACGTCTTTTAAGAAGAGGGCCCACGCCTGCGAAAACTCTCCCCGGATTCGATCCATCCTGCTTTCTTCGCTCATCGATTCCCTCCTTTTCGCCCTTTTCCGCTTCCCCGCCCGAGCGACTTGTCCGCTGGGTCGTGGCGCACTGTTCCGATCTGCCGGCCGGTGACTTGAAGAAACACATCCTCTAAGCTGGGGCCCATTGTATTCAGCGTGATGATGCGCAGTTTTTTTGCGTGTGCGTAGTCCATCACCTCCGGGAGCACGGCGGACAGATCGTCCGAATAGAGCCGGTATTTGTCCCCGTGCTTGACCACCGTAGATACGCCGGATATCATTCCCAGGGCGTCCCGGTGTCCGGGATCCTTTCGGTCGAACGCGACTTCCACGGATTGCACGCTTCTAAACACCGCTTTGAGATGCTCCGGGGTGTCTATGACCGCGATCTTCCCGTGATCGATGATGGCCACCCGATCGCAAAGCTGGTTGGCCTCCTCGATCTGATGGGTCGTCAGAAATACGGTGGGGCCGTTTTCGCTGAGCTGCCGCACCTGATCCCGGATCGTGCGGGCGCTCTGGACATCCAATCCGCTCGTGGCCTCGTCCAAAAATAGAATGGCCGGACGATGCATCATCGCCATGGCAATGGTCAGCCGTCGGCGCATCCCCTTGGAGAAAAACTGCGCTTTCACGTCCTGCTTCTCCTCCAGTCCAAACAGCTTGAGCAATTCCGTTGTCCTGCGTTCCCGTTCCCCTCTGGGCATCCGGTAGAGCCGACCGGTAAAAAGCAAGTTGGCCTGAGCGGATAACTCGGTATATACGTTCGATTCTTCGGGCACCACACCGAACTGCCGCTTGGCATGATAGGCCTGCCGGGATACATCGTATCCGTTGATGCGAATGCTCCCCTCCGTAGGCTCCAAAAGCGTCGTCAGCATCCGCACGGTGGTCGTTTTACCGGCGCCGTTCGGCCCGAGAAAACCGAAGATCTCCCCGCGACGTACGTCGAAATCCACGTGGTCCACCGCGAGAAACTTCTTGTAGGTTTTCGCTAATCCGGAAACTTCGATTGCCTTTTCGGATTCCATGTTTTCCTCCTAATCAAGTCATCTCATCCATGAACGTACGAAGGCCCTCGATGCACGCCTCCAACCGTTCGGGAACGATGGAATAGTGCACCTGAAGCCCCGCCTTTTCCCTGCGAACCAGCCCCGCATGCTCCAGAATTTTCAGGTGCTGGGATACGGCCGGCTGCGAAACGCTTAGACGATGGGTCAGCGCATTGACGCAGAACGGCCGGTGCTTCAGAAGCTGGAGTATGTCCCATCGGATCGAATTGGAGCATGCTTTGAACACATCGTGAAGCGGTTCCATAATTTCCTCTTTATATAAGTATATTAAAACTTTCTTATCTAAGATACTATAATGGAGCCTCTTTGTCAATAAAAATTTCAGGGTTAGCATAATTTTTTTTCGCTCTCACAAAAAAACGCCGAAGGAGACTTCCTCAGGCGTTCATTTTTTCAGCATTGTGATGATAGCCTATGTTGACCATATCCTCTCAATGCGTTTCCCGTAACACCACACGCATCTATGTGACATAACGCTTCGACTGAGGAGCAAACCACTTCTCGGTTCGCAGACAGATATTGACCAGCATCAGCATCACCGGCACCTCGATCAGCACCCCCACCACCGTAGCCAGCGCGGCCCCGGACGACAGCCCGAAGAGCATCGTGGCCGTCGCGATAGCCACCTCGAAATGATTGGACGCCCCAATCATGGCCGAGGGCGCCGCATCCTGATGGCTCAGTTTGAGCAGCCGGGCCAGACCGTAGGTCATCCAGAAGATCAGGTTGGTCTGGATGAACAGCGGAATGGCGATCAGCAGGATGGCCTGGGGCTGAGTCAGGATCACCTCTCCCTTGAAGCTGAACAGCAGCACCAGCGTGGCCAGCAGCGCCACGATAGACACCGTGGTCAGATGGTGGAGAAACCGCTCCTGAAACCAGATTATGCCCTTCCGGCGGATGATCCATTTCCGGGAAAAATAACCCGCCACCAGAGGCAGCGCCACGTAGATCGCCACGGACAGCAATATGGTCTGCCAGGGAATGGGCATGGCGTTGATCCCGAGCAGAAATCCTCCCAACGGCGCATAGAGAAAAAGCATGGTCAGGGAATTGATGGCCACCATGACCAGGGTGAGTCCGTCGTTTCCCCGCGCCAGATAGCTCCACATCAGCACCATGGCCGTGCACGGGGCAATGCCGAGAAGAATCGCGCCGGAGATGTAGGACCGAAACAACTCCACGGTCCGCCCGTCCTTGATCACCTCCGTGCCCGGAATCCAGCCTTTGAACACATATCCGAGACAGAACGTGGCGATGATCACCATCGTTAATGGCTTGATCGCCCAGTTAG
>JAUWMS010000263.1 GCA_030613045.1 Candidatus Latescibacterota bacterium
TAGGGCGCGTGATTGACGTCCCCGACAGCGAGATCCTCCGTCAGCGAAAACCCCGCTCCGCGCCCCCACGTCACTGCGTCGTCGGCTCCCGATGCCACCTGCCGCTCCATAGTGGTCTCTGTTCCCTCAGACAGCCCTCCACCGACCACAAGCCCAAGTATGACAGCGGACCACAAAATCCTTCTTCGCATCTCCGCATTCCTTTCTCTTGGAAATGAGTAGCAGATGATTCGTTGCCCCTCTACCGATTACCAGTAACCAGCTACCACTCACCAGGAGCATCAGGACGACCTGCCGGCCAAATGGAGCAGTCCCGCCATATTGCCCCCCAAAATCTTCTTCTTATCCGAAAGCGGTATCCGGGCATATCCCGCCCAGCCCAATTGCGAGCGGGGATCCCGGTACGCCCAGTCCGAGCCATAGAGAACCCGATCCGCACCGACCTGCTGCACGAGATATTCGATCATCCCGTAGGGTCTCGGCGTGTACGTGATCTCTAAATACACACCGGGATGCTTCTTCACCAGGATGATGGATTTCTCCGCCATCTTGTAACTGCCGCCGGAGTGCGCCAAGATAATCTTCGCTTTGGGATATTTCTGACAAACGCGATCCAGCCGCTCGTATCCTCCTTCAGGCACATCTATGAGCACAGGTACATCCAGCTTCTCCGCAACCTGCCACACGGATTCGTATCCCGGCTCGTCGAGCGGATAGTCCCCGTGGCTCGTGGCGTGAATCTTGATCCCCTTCATGCCCAACTCCCCGAAGCATCGCGCCAACTCGGGTTCCACGTCTTCAGGATATCGGGGATTGACCACGCCGTAACCGACGAACCTGTCAGGAAATCGCCGGACGCCCTCGGCTATTTTATCGTTCCCAAACGCGCAATCCGGCCCGATACTGGCCATATGGCTGACACACAGGATGTCAATGCCCAACTTATCCGCCAGACCGAGCATCTCCGCCGGATCGTGGGAAGGCACGTAAAAGCCGCTCCCCAGTCCCATGTGGCAGTGAGAATCTATGACCCGCGTACCGGTGAGAGGACGCCCCTCGCGCAGCGCGGCCATAATCTCATCACACGGCTCCCCCTTGCACATCACCGGGGACGCTCCCAATCCGAGCAGCCTCCGGAGATTCCCTCCGGCGATCCGCTCCTTCTCCGCCGCGCGTATGTCCGCGTGCGTGACCATCGTAACCGCAGCGCCGGGCGAAGCATAAGGAAGGTGCGTTCCGAAAACAAGCCGATCCGATCCGAACTTCCCGCAAAATTCCTCGATCCCCTGATACGCCTGAAACTTGCCGATCCCGAGATGCAGATTCGGGAAATCCCTCAAAAGAGGATACAGTTTTCGGTTGCTCCGCCAATCCGCTTCGGTAAGCACAATGGGAAGCCCGGGATGCCGTTCGCACACGCCTCCCAATTCCCTCATATCCACCTGGTCGAGATCCAGGAACAAAGGAATCCTCTCCTTTTCGAGCGCACGGAACAACGTGCCGCAAGTACGATTATCGAGGAAAAAGCCGTGATCTCTGGGGAATATCCTCGCGGCACGCACCCCTTTGAGCTTCATCTCGCCCACGATCTCTTCGGGACCCTGCATCTCCGAAGTGGCTTCGGGGAGAAGCACCCACACAGGATACAAGCCTCGATGCGGGGCAATCTCCTCCAAAAGCATCCGATTCCCCGCCGTCGGATGATACTCCCTGGCCAGAGCGTGAAACACCAACGCCTCATCCATCCCTACAAATTCCATCTCAGCGACAAGCGCATCCGCCGAATGAAACGACCCCGGCTGTGGAACGCTTACCCTTCCAATCATACAATTACCATCGAAGAAACTCAGGGAAGCCATAAGCTTTCCTCCTCTTGTGATCTGTCAACAATCACCGCAATCCCTCATGCCGCTTTCCCCTCGTTCCCACGCTCCTGCGTGGGAACGCAACTTATGGAGAAACTATTTAGCCTTCAATCCTAAGTAATTTTTATTTTGCTCTTGTTATGTTCCTTCTCAAGTATTCAGGAGTCAGGAGTCAGAATTCAGAATACTGAAACCGCTGTACGAGCTTTCTCCTCCTGACTTCTGACCCCTGACTCCTGACTTCTAAAGGGAGAGGCACAAACCCGCAAGAGCATTCTGAAGATTACTTAAATAATCAAGACGCCCTGTTTTTTCAACGTCGCGCGCAGTGTGTCCGTGGCGATCTCCGAGACGGCAGCGCCCGATTCGAGGGCCAGATAGGAGGCGACACCGGCCGCCTGGCCCATCTGATTGCAATTGACCATCACCCTCACCGCGCCGAAGGCTCCGACGTCCGCGTCAATCATCCTCCCGGCGATCAACACGTTCATCGCGCCTTTCGGCACCAGGGAGGCGTATGGAATTTGATAGAACGTGGCGTCCTTCAGCTCGCGAAAGGTCACGCCCGCTCCCTGGGCGCTGTGAATGTCCACAGGATAACTGCCGTTGCCGATCGCATCGGGGAATCGCTGGCCGCTCACAATCTTCTTTTCAGTAAGTGCGTGCAAGCATCGAACGTGGCGCGTCTCACGAAGACCGATCTTCGTAGGCAGGGCGACCAACGGCACACCCTTGTGGTCCATGAAATGCGCTCGAAGAAGATCGCAGATGGCGCGCACCTGACGCCGGCCTTCCATCTCGGCCCGGGTAAGCTCGTCGGCGTCGCTGCAATCCGCGCCGAACACCCTGGTCCCTGCCAGCATCGTCTCATCATGACCGCCGGGAATCCCAGCCGACCACGAGAAGCCCTCCGGCAACGCATTCGGAAACCTCTCATCGAAGAGGACCCGATGCACGTTGAACCCGTGGTGGTGTTTGGCAATGTCGCCCAATCCCCGCAAGATAGCGCACATCGTGGGCGGTTGAATATGCTCGTGCTTGTAACACGGGAGACCCATTCGAGCCACCACGTCGGCGTCGCCGGTGGCGTCTACGAAGTACGACGCCCGAATCGCCCGCCGTCCCGACTTGTCCTCTATGACGGCGGCGACCAGCCTTCCGTCCTCCACCACAGGCGCTACGAAAAGGGCGTGCAGGAAAGGACGAACGCCTGCTTCGGCGATGAGCTCATCCAGTTCAATTTTCAGTTCTTCCGTGTTCAGGATGTAGGCATGGCGAGCAGTTTCTCCCACGATGACCGCGTCGCGCCGTTTCAAACGCTCGATCATCTCCGTAGTCAGGCCCGCGATGATCTGCCTCTCCCCCGTGGTGTCGTGGGTCGAGTGCCAGATGTTGACCAGACTGGCCGTCGCAACGCCGCCGAAGAAGCCATTGTGCTCAACAAGAACGACCTCGGCGCCCAGCCGGGCTGCGGCAACGGCCGCGAACACACCCGTACAGCTCCCGCCGACCACGCAGACGTCGCAATCGGCTACGACGGGCGTATCTCGAGGTTCTTCGCGAATCACGTTCATCTTGTCCCAACCTCCTTCTCAGGGAAAAAGTTCTTCCCTCTCGTCCACATATCCCCAGAGAGGCCGCTTCCGGATTGAGACTATTCCTCGGAGCCAAACTCGAAAGCCCCCAAGGCCGGAGCGTTCCCCACAAACGGCAAGCCCACCTCAACGCCTTTATCCATGCACGGACTGCCCTTCGCGAGACAATAGACCTCCGCCCGCTCGAAATCGGGAACGAACTTCGGAGAAGCCTGGGCGATAACTAACGGCGAAATCGGCCCCACAAAGCGCGGCTCCGCTGTAATCCCATGAGAACCTTTCCCCGCTTGATCCGGGAACCAGAGGTTATAATCGAAGACGCTCTTCTTGGAAAGATCCACGGGAATCTTCACCATCACGCCCTCTTGTACCCGAAATACTCCCCGTACTTCGGACCCAGAGGCGCCGCCACGCCAAGGGACTTCCGGTTCTCGTAGAAGATGTTATTTCGGACCACCGCTCTTACTCCTTCGGCAATCTCCAACCCCCGGTCGCACCCCGCGATGGTGTTGTTGGTAATCTCACAATCCGCCCGGATCAGCAGCGCAACCTTAGGCTCCTTCACATCCACCAGCACGTTGTTGTGTATCTTCGTGCCCACGGCCATCGCGTGAACCTGGATGCCGCCGCCGGGCAAATTCGTAGGTCCGGGTTCGTCCTCGCCGTAAATCGAATCCATGAAATTGTTCCGCACAATCGCCCCCGTGACGTTGGCTACGGCAATCGCGGTCTTGGCGCGATACCCAGGCGCGGGCCGAAACGTGTTGCCCTCGGCCACGAGGTTGTAACAACGCAAATCTCCCTCTTCCTCACTATCCGTATTCTGTCCCAGATACATGGCCGAGAGTTGAAAGCCTTCGAACACATTGCCGGCCACGCGCGAATTCCACATCAGCTTCTTGAAGGACAGAGCCTGATGATGGTGGCCGTGGAAATAATTGTTGAGCACCTCCACGTCCGTGGCGAAGTAGAGATACACTCCGTAATCCTGCGTATCCCGCACGTCCGAACCGGGGGTAAGCCCCTCGTACGCAGGCGTCAAATCCAGGAACTGATTCTCCGTGAACAGGTGATGATGGGAGTCCGTCGGCCTGCTCTTATTGCCCCGGAGCGAAAGCCCGCCACTGCGGTTATTGCGGAAAATGCACTTCCGAACCGTGATGTAAGAGGAAGCGCGCGAGATGGTGAGTCCCGCCGAGTAGTTCGTGAACTCGATTCCCTCGATCACCACGTAATGCTTGTTTTTCAAACGCAGCCCCGCGCCGTCGCCCGTTCCTCTCAGGATCACCTTCCCCGGCTCGTCGGCCTTGATGACAATAGGCGCATCCTTCCGGCCGCTGCTATCCAACACCGCCTGTTCGCTGCCGTAATCCCCGGATTGGATGATCACCGTCTCTCCGGACCGAACCACCGAAACCCCCTTCGTAATGGTCCGAAACGCCGCGGCCTCCGACTTGCCATCGTTCGCGTCGTCCCCCTTCAACGACACGTAATACGTCTCCCCGGAAACCGGGGAGGCAACAAATAGCGATGTACACAGAGTAAGCATCAGCACAACCCTACAATCATAGCCAAAAAATGAAAAGACCAAACTCGAACCCCCACCTCGAAGGTCTCGATCGCTCT